>JANWIU010000173.1 GCA_025449725.1 Pseudobdellovibrio sp. | reverse complement strand
CAAGTTCAGTTAATTGAACTGGCGGCGCAGTCCCAACTGGTCAACCGCATTTTTGTTGCTCCGGCTATTAAAAAATATTTTTGCGAGACTCACGCTTCGGCCGCATGGTTGTATAAACTGCGCCCTTGGTGGGGACATGATGATCATATCCATGTTCGCTTAAGCTGCCCGGAAAGCAGCCCTGAGTGCGTGAACCAAGCCCCACTTGATCCGGCAGACCCGCAATGTGGAGTTCAACTTGAATGGTGGTATTCTGCAGAGGCGGATGCAGAAGCGAAAAAGGCAGATGAACCACCGATCGAGCCCAAAAAATTTCCTTCGCTTCCTGCAAAATGTGAAGAGTTGAAAACTAAATCCTAGGGCCCGACTTCAATCAGTGATAGCTTTCTGTTTTTGGCAGAATTTCTGAAATTTCTAAAATGATTTCATGATAGCCGGTTAAACGACTTTTATAAAATTTCGAAGCGCGCATCAATCTTTTGCGAATAAACGAATCAAGAAGTTTTAATGCAGGATGAAGTTTGTCAGCCGAATAAGTTTTTTCTGATTTTTCTAATTGCATTTGCGGCGGCAAAGGCAATTTCAAAATATTTTCAGTATTTTCATCAGTCAAATTATTTAACAACATGCAGAACTGCGAAACGGCCTTTGCATAAGCGGTGGCTTTTGCATATTTACCCGCCTTATACAACGCATGGGCCTGATGATACACTTCTACACCGCATTGCAAAGACTCAGTCATAATGTCCCCCACCTCTGAAGGCACGGAGTACATTCTGGATTTACAGCGATTCAGCCGGTCAAATGCCACGTTGATAAAGACTTCAGATTTGGTCTCTTCTCCCGATGTTCTTTTTTTCGAAACGGGCCTCTTTTGTTTATTTTTTTTAATATTTGTCTTTGAAATGCGCACGTCAGGCTCCCTTACAGATGACCCGGCTGCAAATAAAAAGCCACTACTATTGAACTTTACCGACTAATTTATTTTACCGGGTTGTAAGGCTTTGGTTTGAATTTCGGTTTTGAGAATTTTCTAGGACCGGCTTTTGGTTTTTGCGGTTTATCAGAGACTTTTGTTTCTTTTGGTTTACGCAAATGTTCAGACACGTGTAAGCGTTTACCTTCTCGGTCTCTAAACAGTGTTTTCAATTCGCTTATAGATTTGTTTTTTCCATCGAGCCTTGCAATTAACGGCAGGTCGCGCTCTGTAACCAGATTCACGACTAAGCCCTGCTTACCTGCGCGTGCCGTCCGGCCAACCCGGTGCAGGTAATTAGACATGTCCTGTGGTAAGTGATAATTGATGACTCGCCCAACATATTCTAAATCTAACCCACGTGCTGCCAGGTCGGTTGAAATCAATAAATTGACTTCACCGTTTCGAAAACTCTTTAGATTGGACCGACGTTTTGCTTTATCCATCTCGCCACGGTACACAACACATTGATAGCCGTGCTTCTCAATTTCAGCGGCCAGCTTGTCACATTGGTCCCGCGTATTTGTAAAAACAATGGTTCCGCCTTCGGTTTTTTGCTTAATCAACTTTTCAAATACCGGCCAGCGAACTCCATCGATGACGGTTTCGTTTTTAGTCACAAGTGTTTTAACAACTTTCCCTGCACCGCTTGAACGCACCACTTCGGCATTTTTAAAAAGTGCATTCATTAAGTCCTGTACCTGGTCAGAAACCGTAGCAGAAAACAATGCAAGTTGAGTGTCTTCTTCGCATGCGTTGACCACTCGTTTTGATTCCGTAATAAAGCCGTCGTCCAACATTTGATCCGCTTCATCAAAAACAATCATGCAAACATCAGATAGATCGATCAAATCTTTATCCATCAATTGAATCAAGCGGCCCGGAGTAGCCAAAAGAATTTCAAATGCACTTTCGATACTTCTGCGGCTTTGTTCAAAGGTTGTTCCACCCAGCACAGGGCGAACGCGTAAACGGGTATCATGAGTAAACGTCTTTAAAACTTTCGAAACCTGCTCGCCTAAATCCCGCGACGGAACAAGAATGAGGGCTCGGGGCTTGGCGCCATCACTGACAGGCACCCCTTCGTTTTCAAGAGTCTTCAATAAATGCAAAATAGGCAAAGCGTAAGTCAAAGTTTTACCGCTACCTGTTTCTGAAACACCAACAACAGACTGGCCGGACATCAACAACGGAACAACATTCCTTTGAATTTCAGTTGGCGTAAAAATCTTTTGAGCTTTTAACGTTTTAAGTATGGAGGGCAACAAGCCGAATTCAGGAAATGTATTCATGCGGCCAATGTAATCGTAACAGCAGTAAATTCAAGGCTATTTCAGTCTATTGCAACTTTTACGGCGTAAGTTTTTTATACAGTTTTAAACCGATCCAGGCGTCTGTAGCGGCATAAAGAACCTGTCTTGCCGTCAGTTCCGCGGCTTCCCAATTGGTCGTTTTGGGTCCCTTGGTGATCGTGGCGTTCAGCACTTCTTCTGTCATGCCCTTTAAACCCATGTTCTGAAGCCCCCGAGCTTTGGCAACCGACTGCAGTTCAATAAAATTTTTGGGAGTAAACTGAAATCTCTTTTGCAGCTGCTTCAAATCGTCATGAATGGCCACACCCACCTTAAGAACCTCAGCATTTTCAAAAATGGTTTTAAAAATTTCAAAATTTCTTACCCGGTTCAGGCGAACGATAAAAGCATCGGCATCATTCGCAAGCTGCAGTAAGGCCACCTGATACACTTCCCCTTTTTTAAAGGCAGGTCTTGTTTCTGTATCGAACCCGAACTCCTTTACCTCAAGCAAAGCACCGGCAACGGATTCAAGCTCCTGGTCGGTGTTAATCAGGTGAATTTTTCCGGGAAAAGATAAGAAATTAAGTGTAGATTGATCCAAATTTATCGCCTTAATCTCAATATTACCGGACTTAAACAAAAGTTGTAGTTAAAACAGCCCTAACTGCCTGTAAAAGTTATATTTTTAAGAAAATAGATGTGCCAAAGGCCTGCATATCGTAATCTCGCCCCGAATGAAACTATCGTCCATGTTGCTAAAGCATTTTGAAGCCCCACAGGCGGGTCTTGCGTCTAATTTTGGCGATAGTTTCCTTATTCAAAATGTCGGAATTTACGAAGCTGTTAGAAAAAAATCTTTAAGCCTCGGCTTTACCTATTCAGATAAACCCGACGCCAACTATTTAGCCTTCCCAATGAGCCAGCTTGAAAATCTGATGGCTACCAAAATAATTCCGTATATCGACAATGTGACTGCACTTAAGGCGCTGAATTTAAAGGCCGGCGAACTCGAATGGGACCACGTCGTGGATAACTTAAAGCCAAATTTCGTTTTTCATGAAAGCTGTCACGCTATTGCCCATTCATTACGTCAAAACGTTAAAATGACTGACTTGCAAGTTCGTCTTACTGCACTTTTAATTGAAGAGTCTTTTGCCAATACTTGCGAATTCTTTGCCATTGCTGATGCTTCTGATCCCGCATGCCGAAACTTTCTGGAAGTGAACTCTTACTTTACCGCATTCGAAGACCGCACTCACCTTAAAAAAGCTATAGAAAAATCCGGCGCAGTCAGAGTCTTTAAATTTCTTTTGCTTGGCTATGTTCATTCAAATTTTTTAAATGAAAAAATGGCCGATACGGATTTAAAAAATATCCTTGAAGTTGCCAACTTAAAAAATGCCGACACCGCTGCACTGAAATCGCTGGTAAAAAATTGTTTTAATTTAAACCCGCGCTTCAGGTACACCACGACCGAGATGTACTTACGGGTAAATGGAGTCAACACCCCTGTTGAACAAGCTTTAGACTTTGATTACTTGCAACTTATTAAAAATAAACCAGAACTGTCAGAACTCATTACTTCACTTAGTGAAATCGCCGGAGCAAACAATGAAAGATAATATTCCCCCACAGCCTGCAAATTCAATTCGTATAACACTGGAACTTTTCCGGGCGGAAAAACGCCTGGACACCGTACTGTTGGCAGCGATCAAAGCCCAGAACGAAAACCTGGATCTGCGTGAAATTTCCAGAACTCAGTTTAAAGACTTGTTCAACGGCGGAAAGATCCAAATCAAAGGGCAGAATGCCCGTCCATCGTCTGCCGTAGCAAAAGGAATAACCTACGTGGATATTATCGGATTCAATCAGAAGAAAGCTTAGTTGTATGAAATTTGAAAAGTTCCACATCGCGGATGAAATTAAAGATAACCTGATTAAGAACGGTTACTTTCGTACAACGGATATTCAGTATAAAGCCATCCCTGCTATTATGAACGGTGAAGACGTTTTGGCCATTGCACAGACAGGCAGCGGCAAAACCGCAGCCTTCGCGATTCCGATTATTAACAGCATTCACCAATACAAAACCAGCAAACGCAGCAGCGGCATTAAATGCCTGGTGATGGTACCTACTCGCGAGCTGGCAAAACAAATCGGTGAAGTTTTCGCGAAGCTGTCACGTCACACCAAAGCTTCCAGTTATGCTATTTACGGCGGCGTTGAACAAGACCCGCAAATTAATCAATTGGCCGGCGGAATAGATATTCTAATCGCTACTCCGGGACGAATGTTTGATCTTATCAGTCAGAAGCACGTTGATATTTCAAAAGTCAGTGTTCTGGTTTTAGATGAAGCGGATCACATGCTGGACCTGGGATTTATTGATGACATCGAATCCATTAAACGAAAATTATTGCAACGTCATCAGACGCTGTTCTTTTCTGCTACGATAAACCCGAAAATCAAAAAACTTGCTTACTCGCAAATTAGCTCGACCGCTTTAAGAATTCAGGTGTCGCCGGAAAAAATGGTTTCAAAAAATGTAACCCATTCTATCGTAAAAGTAGACATGACTGAAAAGCGCCATTTGTTGGTGAATTTTATTTTAGGAAATCCCGAAGCCAAGTGTATTATTTTTGTCAGAACACAGGTCAGGGCAGAACGCGTTTGGGCGCACTTAGAGAAAAACGAAATTGTTGCCGAGTGCATTCACGGCGGCATGGAGCAAGCGGACCGCGAGCTTAACCTGGAACAATTCAGAAAGAAGCCTTCCGGTTATTTAATAGCCACCGACGTAACAGCGCGCGGAATTGATTTACCGAAAGTCTCTCACGTTATTAATTACGACATCCCTGACGAGCCTGAAAACTACGTCCATCGTGTGGGCCGTACCGGCCGTGGCTTTGATAAAGGAACAGCTATCTCTTTTTACAGCTTCAATGAAGAAAGAGAAAAACTGGAAGCAATAGAAGAATTCATTCAAACCAAAATCCCTGTGCTGAAAGTGCACCGTGGTCACCTTGAAGAGCCAAAAAAAGCAAACATAACGGAATCCATTGCCGATATGATTGAACGCGAAGAAACCGCTCACAAATTGGCAAAGCGTCGAAAAAAAGTTTAAGCCCGGACTTCTTAGGAGATAGAAAGTTAGTTCCGGCTTATAATTTTCTTTAATTGATTTTTTTGATAAGAAAAGTAGTCTCCGCTAAATAGCGTTGCAACCAGCGGATCTTCAAAAATATTATCAAAGGGCATTCCGCGCATACGCAAATACATCGAACTCAGGGCCTCGCCTTCTTCTAAGGCTGCAAATACTTTTGCTATAGGAACTTCGGTTACCCAAGCAGTTTCGACTTCTTTTAGTATTTTTATCTGACCGTTCTGAAACTGGTAACATAAGCAAACGGATTCACCTTTGTGATCGTAAAGCACTAGCTTCCATTGCGCATTCCATTCAGGGTTAAACTCAAGATACTTTTCAATTAAATCTTTTTTACAAAAGTCTAAGACATGCTGTTTTTGATCTTCAGTTAATGCGCAAAAATGTTTTGCAACTTCAGAAGTAAGCGCCGGAACCGCCTGCGGATCATAGTCGTAGTCAACATCTTGTGGCCCCATCGGCAACACCCATGGTAATGCGACAGCGGGCCTAAGCTGAGTTTTTGTAAGCTCGACTGACATTCCGGGATTCATGCGATAAACCTTTGAAGACGGCAGGTAGGCTTCCACTTCTGTTTGAAATCGCCGGTAAGAAATCGGAAAGTAGGATTTACGGTACCACGACCACTCTTCGTGAATAAACTGGCAAGAACTGGGAACAATGTACCTTGGGTTTAAAATTTCTAGCTGTTCCAACCATTCCTGAGGCAGCTCTGCGGGTAAAGCCAGCTCAGGCGCTATGACTTCTGTTTCTCGCATGGTTTGAAAGGGCCATAGAACCATATCCCAAGTGCATCCGGCTAACTTTTTAAGGGCCGCTGGATCTATCCAGGCATCTACCACGTTTAAGATATTTAAATCTTCAGCTTTAATCTGAAATATAGAATCGACATCCGCATCAAGGGCCAGCCGCGGAATGACTTCAAACGCACCGACAATAACTGATTCATCGGTATAGCAATGAACTACATTTTTAAACCCCAGCTCTCGCAGTAAATCAAAAATTTCTTCATGATGGCAATAGACGTAAAGCGGAGTTTGACGGTTTAGATGCTGTAAGCTTTCAAAAGAACAATGATCATCGTGGTAGTGAGAAATAAAAATGGCTGAAGGCGTAAGCCCGATGATTTGCTGATAGTCGAACTGCACCGCCGGATAGGAAAAGCAGTTCCTGCTGAAAGGATTTTCAAAAATGGGGTCAAATATAATTTGAGTAGCTCCACTTTCAAAAACATAACCTGCATGTAAAATTCTAGAAATTTTCACCTGAAGACTTTAACTAAGTTATCGGGTTAAATGAAGCAGAAAAATACTTGAAGTTAAGCCTGCATACGTGTACTTCAGGGCATGCAATTGCAAAAGCCCGTTATTCCCAAAAAGTACCGCCCTCAGGGTTTTGAAATCATCCACGAGGACCGCGACCTGATCATCGTCGACAAACAGGCCGGCAAACTAAGTGTAGCGGCTTTATGGAATAAAGATGCAACGGTCCATAGCGATCTCAATTATTACATACGTAAAGGAAACCCGAAGGCAACCAAGGTGGTCTATGTGGTTCATCGTCTTGATCAGGCCACTTCAGGAGTTATGCTTTTTGCTAAGACTGAAGAGGCTCAGCAATTCTTAAAAAACAACTGGTCTAAATTTAAAAAGAATTATCTGACACTTGTGCACGGTCAACTGGAGAATAAAACCGGCCTCATCGAAAGTTATCTTGAAGAAGACGAAGAGTATCATGTGCATTCCAGCCAGGACAGCCAGAAAGGGAAGCTGGCCAGAACTGAATATGAAGTTTTAAAAAATTCAGACAAATTCAGCGCTGTCAAAATTAACTTACTGACAGGCAAGAAGAATCAAATCCGGGTTCACATGGCTGAACTGAAGCACCCCGTTGTAGGCGATGCCAAATATGGCCCCGCAAATTCAAAATTTAAAGAACTGATGTTGCACGCCTATCAGTTACAATTCATTCACCCTTTCACTAAAAAGCCGGTTACGGTAACCAGCACAATCCCTGACCGCTTTAATAAAGTTATTGATGTCCGCGACTTGAAACTGACGGATCTGGACATTTAATAATACTGTCTAAACATTTCACACAATAACAAACATTTAAAACAAGCATTTTTTAACAGGTCATTTTGACTCGTTCTCGTTACTAAAATTTTTTTGTACAAGGCACTTGTGTTAAATTAGAAGAATGCAATACAAGGAAGTAATTGTAACAGGCGTCAAGATGACCGCCCCCTTTATCGGCCTGCTTTTTTGCGCCTGTGCCGGCCCCACCTCACCGTTCGGTGGTGTGGAGGTCTGGTCAGGAGATGGCGATCCTATCTTTTTTAAATCGGCCGAGATGCCGGCCAGCGAGTTTTCAATTTCCCCAAAGCGCCAGGTCCTGCATAAGGAGTCTGACTTTGTTTTAAAGTTTAATTTAAAGAAGCAAAAGGCCTTATCATCTGACATCAAAGTTACTTACAATAATAAAGACGTTACCAATACGTTTTTGAAATCAACATCTATTAAAAAAAGTGCCGACAGTGCTATTCAATACATTTTTAATAGACTGTATTTAAAACCCGACAAGCACCATAACATAAATGTTTTTTGGCGAGCCGAAAAAGACGGACTGTATTCCCGCGTGGCTTATTTACCGCCCGTTTGCTTTTTGAAAGATGACTTTGCACTGGTTACTACCAAGCCTTTTAAACCCGCAAAGGCGATCATAAACTCCATCAACACGACAGCTAAGGAACAGCAGTTAAATCCTTCTTTGCTGGCGGGGCTTATTGCGCAGGAATCCGGTTTTAAATCCAACAGAGTCAGTTATGCCAAAGCCGTTGGCTTAACTCAAATTACGGGCCCCGCTGAAGAAGAAATCAAAAAAATGCGGCCTGACTGGCGCAGCGACCCGCTCATTGATGAACTTGACTTTTTAACTGTCAGCCAACTGATATCAAACCGAACTATTAATCAAACCGTAGACTGGCGTTTGAATCCTCCGCAGGCTATTGAAGGCGGCGCTTTGTATCTGAACTACTTAATAGATTACTGGAGTTCCGAAGAAAATAAGAAATTGCTGGGCCAACATCCGAATATTTCACTAACGTCGGTTGTACTGGCAAGCTACAACTCCGGCGCACTGAGAGTAAAAAATAAAATCAAAGCCAACGGTGAAGATTGGCTTGAGGATAACGATCTTAAAGAAGCTTTTAAATACGTTAACAGTGTGTCCAGCTACTGTTACCACTTTTCAGCTCCAGATGAGGAGAAACAATGAAGAATCGTCCATTTGCGATAACCCTATTTAGCCTTGTTTTAGTTGCCGTAGGCCTCAGCGTACCTGCGCAAGCCGCCTATCTTTCGGATTTTGAAAGTTTTTTTAGATCGCTGACCGTGTTAAATGCAGTCATGTCATTCTTATGTGTTCTAACTGCCTTATCTGTATTTCATGTACACAATAGTCTTCGCCTGCTGATACCGATGACGTTTGCGACCGTTGTTTTCAACAACTGGTGGGTCGGCCGTGTCGGGTTTGATTTTTCTATGATGCAAACCTCGATAGCCAGCTTTGGCTTCGCAATGATCTGCTGCACCTTACTTGAAAAAAATGCCTTTACTGTTTTACGAAATCCAAAGTTAAAATGGTGGAATGTAGCAGCCAGAAAAAAAATTCATATTCCGGTAACTCTTAAAAAGCTTCGTGGAAAGCCACTGGATATCCGTGCCTTTGACATTTCAGAATCGGGCATGTTTTTACAAGATGTCGGCAAAGAAGAATTCAGAAATTACGAAGTTGGTGAACGTATTGAAATTGATTTGCACTTCAATGAAATCTTAAAGGTGCGCTGCGAAGCAAAGATCGTAAGGAAGACTCACCGTCAGGGAATGTACCCGGCAGGAATCGGTTTACAGTTTACTGAAAAAAACAGAGAAATAAAATCGACTCTACAAAGACTGGTCAGAGAAATGGAAGTTGCTGCCTAACCCGTTTTAGATAAATTTGCGGCCCAAATAATAAATGGCAACACTCATTAATAATACCGGCGTTATATGCGCCAATAAAACATGCGGGCCACTGGCCATACAGGTCACCTGCTGCACGGCTACCAGTGGAGCATAAGCACCTAGGGTGATCAAACCGCTTAGCCACTTCCAATTAAGTGGCGCTGCTTTTCGCACAATAAGGAACAATAAAATTGCCGGAATAAAACCAAGGGAGATAATATCAAGCATGCAGTAATCGTTATGTCCCTTAATGCTATTAGGAAAGATCGGGTCAAAAATATTGTACAAATTCATTCCGATAAAAAGTAAGAAAACCGCTACGGCGCTGTATTGCAACCATTGCTTATTTTCATTTCCGGGTACAGATAAAACAAGGGCACCAACAGCGGCAATGACCGGCGTACCTAAAATTAATAAAGTTTCGATTAAGAACATAGGGCTGTTTCTGAACGCCAGATAAACTTCAGGATGAATTTTTGCGATCACAAACATTTCAATTAGGGCCACGCCAATAGTTGCAAGTAAATATAACGATACCCTTTGCCATAGCGGAGCCAAAGTCCGCACCGGCTTTAGATCTTTCACAAGTTGCTGAATTAAATCCGCATTATTCATATATATTTCCTTCGGCAATCTCTTTTAATAATTTAAGTCCTCTGTGAACCCGCATCTTCACCGCAGAGGGACTGAGCTGAAGCTTCGTTGCTACATCGTCAACCGATAGAGATTGAAGCTTCATCAACTCTATTGGTGTTCTGAATTCTTCAGGGATTTTTTTTAAGAGTTCCAGCACATCCATACCTTCAGTCACCTTGTGTTCAGGAGCTGACATCTGACTTAAGCCATCTTCATTTTGCAATTCATTGGATATAACCCGGTGCCGCGACCGAACGGCGTCGATGGCTTTGCACTTTACGATAGTATGAAGCCAGGGTTTAAAGGGTTTGCTGCCATCATAGGTGTGTCTGTATTTATGAAGTGAAATCAAAGACTCTTGCACCACATCTTCAGCGATGTTGAGATAAGAAACTTTCTTTATGCAAAAATTCCGTATATACGGCACGAGGCTACTCAGCAAGCGATTGTAAGCCTGCGTGTCGCCCTGTTGAGCGAGCGTCATGAGTTGTCCCCAGTTGGAATCTTCGGTTTCTGACATATGACTTCATTGTAGGCCGTCACTTTCGTTTTTCAATTAAATTTCATTTAGTCCAGGTCGTTGACCGACCAAATTCGTGCTTACTAAGACTTACGTTTATGCACTTACTTGCTTCAAGCCCATGAACCGAGTGAACTTCTCTTTAAAGGCCGGTGCAATAGTCGCGAACTCAATACCCATTTGTCTGCATTTCAATTTAACATCCACATCGGCTATCCATCGGATAGTACAAATAATTTGGTCAAATTGAGTACCGGAACTAACAATAATAACTGTTACTTGAGATCCCGGTTGTAATTCTAAATCCGAAGTTTTTACACGTGCCCCGGTTGAACTGACATCTGCTAATTCAGATTTTCCTAAGAGGTCACCGTTTTTATCATAAAAGTAAGCTACACCTGTTGCCTGCTTACGATTGTCTTTGCGGGAGTTATTAGATTGCAACATTTTGTTAAATTTGAATTCAAACTTTTTGCCATTAGCTTGATTTGCATCTTCCATTAAAGCTTCGAAAGGTTTGCTGTGTGAAATGTGTTTCATATTTTATCCTTACTATTTAATGTTCATTACGATTGAAGATTGAGCTTCGTGCCCGACTTGAGTAGTAACGTCAGAAGTTAATTCCGTGGCTTTAACTGCCGCTACAAAAAGAATCGATAAAATTATTGATATCTTGATCCAGTTTCCTAATTCTTGTTTCATTTCTTCCCCCTTGGTTTATTGCGTTCTTGTATGTAAGTACGGGTGCGGCACTAATACGGTCACAAAAAAATTGAAAATTTATTTAACTGCGTTTACTTTGATCTGAGTGTTTCAGAATGAGAATTTCCGTAACTGACGAATACAAACCTAACAAAAGGATAGAGCGCTTTGCTTAGATCAATAACTCAAAATGATGCGGCTCGAATAGTTGAAATCTATGCCCCCTACGTTCAAGGTACGGCGATTTCTTTTGAAACCGAGGTGCCGACCATAGAAGAGATGAAAAATCGTATTACTGAGATCACAGAAAAGTTTCCGTGGCTGGTTTTCGAAAGCGAAGGTGTGGTTGTGGGCTATGCCTATGCCAGCGCCCACCGCAGCCGTTGCGCTTACGCTTGGAGCGTAGAAGTTTCGGTTTATCTAGATACCAACTTTCATCGACAAGGCATTGGCCGAAAACTTTATGAAAAATTATTTCAATTGTTGAAAGAGCAAGGTGCGGTCAATGCGTTTGCAGGCATCGCCCTTCCAAATGAAGGCAGTGTAAAGCTACATGAATCTATGGGGTTTAAAAAGATCGGCCAGTTTGAAGACATTGGTTACAAGCATGAGAAATGGTGGGATGTGGGTTGGTGGCAAATGAAGTTGCAACAGCCGGATAGGCCGACGGCGTTGAAGAAGCCCTACTTAGGTTTTTCTGCTCCAGGGTAAAGAACATATTGTTGTGCGCCGTCATTAAGTTCGTAGTAATCACCCTTATCGCCTACAAAGATATGTCTTTCTAACTTTGTGTTTGTCGGCCCATCAAAAGCACCCATTGAAACACCGATCCAGTCCGCATTTGTAGGATCGAAAAACAAAACCGAACCGCAAGTTGTGCAAAATCCACGGCGTGCCTTTTCTGATGACTGATACCACGTCACATTCGATGCGCCGGATATTTTCAGTCGCGATCTGTCAACGTCAACACCCGCTTCATAGTGGCCCGTGTGTTTCCTGCAAATTGTACAATGGCATGCACTTGCCGGCGGTAAGTTGCCTTCGATTTGAAATGTTACAGCTTTACAAAGACAAGATCCTTTATGCATAACCTTTTTCCTTTCCCGGAAGCAGCTTTACTCAATGAATCTTTTTACTGGTTTAGCCAAACTAAATTTTCTTCCATCCACGCATCATTTCCGCGACAGTTTGCAAGCCCGTCCCTTATGACGGTTTGCCTGGTAAGATCCGCAGGTACGTTAAGATTCACGTTCGCTAAGTGAAGACATATTTCGGTATTGCACCAGTCAGCCTCAAAGGCCTTCGCAGGCTGTGGGCAAACTTCAGGGTTAAGCATTGATGGCGCATTGAAGCCTCTTATTTTTTGCTTCGTATTCTGCGCGTACCAACAAGTGGTATTTACTCCGGCACGCTGATTCAATTTATAGGCGAAGCCTTCAAGCAAAACCAGTCTCACTTTGAATTTGTCTTTTACCTGTAACGCCAATCGCTCTGCGTCTGCCGCTCCGGAAGAATGCCCGGCAATTACAAACTTCTGGCCCCCGCTTGAATTGATTTTCTTGGCAATACAGTCAACAAGGGCCGCACCCTCTTTATGGGAAAGCGCCAAGTACTTCGGATAACAACGCATCATATCCGCGGTTTCTGATCCCAGACCACCAAAGACAATTGTGTTCCCTTGAATTTGCGGGCAGTTCTCGGCAGCAAAAAGTGTCGAAGACATTAACAATGCGCCAAAAAATGCGAAAAGGGTTCTCACTCTGTCTCCTGTGCCGGGTATCAGTGTTAGCTTAGCTTTTTTCAGTTAGCAATTAAGGTCTACTGCAGGGGCTATTCCAATGGCTTTTTGCCGTGAGTTATTCATTGGGATTTAATGATAACGCTGACATTCTATTGCAATGATTCAAATTTATATTGATGCCGACGCCTGCCCTGTAAAAGATGAAACTTATAAAGTCGCTACCCGCTATCAATTAAAAGTGTATGTCGTTGCAAATCAGTATCAAAAAGTGCCGCTTGATACGTTAGTTGAAATGAAAGTGGTTTCTGGCAGCTTCGATGCTGCCGATGATTGGATTGCCGAACAAGTTACAAACCGCGATATTGTGATTACCACCGATGTACTTTTGGCTGACCGCTGCGTAAAAAAAATGGCTAGAGTCATCAACCCCAAAGGCTTTGAATTTACGGAAGATAACATTGGATCTGCCGTTTCTAATCGCGAGCTGATGCAAAACTTAAGGCATATGGGCGAAATGCGCGGAGGCCCCGCGCCAATGGATAAAAAAAGCCGTTCTCAATTTTTAGCTAAATTGGATCAGGTCATTCAGTCTTTAAAGAAAAAATGAAAAAAATCTAACTGCTATAAAGACTGATCAGCTGATCTTTTGTTAAATAAGATCCTGCCGGGTTGCCCTTTGGCAGAACACAGGCTTTATCTTCTAAATTTAAATACAATTTCAATTTTACTTTTTCAGCGGGCAAAATCGCTGTGGTCACATCGTAAAGGCCTACCAACTTTTTATCTAAAGAAACCAGAATGACCCGGCTTCTATCAACGCCATCACCGAATTTAGTCTTCTTTGCAATAGCAGCAGCACCTTTAGACGGAGTCCAAACCAGGTTTTCTCTAGCTGTTGCAATTTGATTTTCGTAATCACCGTTTTTTTTAAGATAAATCCATGATACCGACTTAAAGGTTAATTTTTGCAACTCATCTATTACTTGATTGGCTTTGGCTTGATCTGGCACTTGACCGCCTTTGACTTGATCCACATTTATCCTAACTGTTAATTTATTGGTCTAGTCTACCCTATAATTTACGATTTGGCTGCAAGTTTAAATCCTTCAGGACGAACAGAGTACTTGCCACAATAACAATCGATCGATAATTTAAACACCACAATTAGTTTTAACTTAAAAGGGGTTTTCTCATGCTATATCAATTTACAGTTCCGCAATTTATCAAAATGCTAAGCAATTTAAATGCGATCTTAGACAAGGCTGAAGTTTTTGCTGCAGCTAAAAAAATTGATGCAGAAGTATTGTTGCAGTCACGTCTGGCTCCGGATCAGTTTAATTTTATTCGCCAGGTCCAGATTGCTTGTGATACGGCAAAACTAGCGGCCTCTCGTTTGACCGGTAAAGAGGCGCCTACGCATGCGGATACTGAAAAAACTTTGCCGGAGTTAAAAGCGCGCATTGCAAGCACCATCACTTATTTAGAAAAATTCACAGCACAGGATTTTGCGGAATCGGCAACTCGTCATATTTCTCAACCACGATGGGAAGGGCAATATTTAACAGGCGAAGAGTTTGCGCAACATCATGCTTTACCTAATTTGTATTTTCATATCACGACGGCTTATTCGATTTTGCGACATAATGGTGTTGAGGTTGGTAAGAAGGATTATTTGGGGAAGATGCCGTTTAAGAAGTAATTCGGTTTATAACTTTTATTGTTTGTTAACATAGCGTCAACCATGATTATGGAATAACTCTTGCTACATTAAACTTAAGGACAGTATGAAAACTAACTCTGTTATTTTACTACTACTGATTTTTTTCTCCGGTTGCGTAAGCGTCGAGTTTGTTCGTAAAGATATTTCACCTGAAAAGAAAGCCGTTTTACGCTACTCACCGCCGTCCAGCATCGAACGTGAGGCTGAATACCGCGAAGAAGTGAAAAAGAAAGCGACTGAATTTTGTGGTGGCGAGTATCAGGTCACAAAAGAATATCAGGCGCGTGACTTAAGTGATACTTCCGTCGGTGTGGGTACGGGCTTCGGTATTGGCAGTCACAGTAGCATCATGATCGGCGGTTCCCGCCCGACGACGACAATGTACAATTTCGTTGAAGTGACTTGCAAAACTCCTTAAAAGACAACCTCTCAAACTTTAGGTATAGAAAACTCAAATATTGCTCCTTCACCGACTTTAGATGAAACCGATAAGGAGCCCCCCTGCGCTTCAACTATCCATTTGGCAATGAAAAGCCCGAGTCCCAGGCCAGTGCGATCTTCAGATTGTAACTGCGAGAACTGTTCGAAGATTCGCTCCTTCGCTTCGTCCGAAATCCCAGGGCCGTTATCTTTTACAGAAAACACAGATGACGAGGCAGAACTGGTTACCCGAACCTCAATTGAACCGCCCTTAGGCGTAAACTTTACTGCGTTGCCTATAAGATTGGAGAGAACTTCAATGGTACGGTCGTAATCGCAGTTCAATTCTACTTCTCCGCGGCTATCGTCAAAAGTGATCGAAATCTCCTTTGTTTTGGCGGCGCCAGAAAATAACTCTTTGCAGTCACGAACAAGCTCGCAGACTTTGACCGCTTTTTTCTTTATCTGCAACTTCCCCTGAGCAATTCTACCCACATCCAGCAGGTTGCTGATCATTCGATCCATGCTCGAAGCGTGTCTCTCGATCATATTTGCCAACTTCAAAATTTCATCAAAATTTGCCGTGTTTTTTTTGATAGGTTCAGAGATTAGCCAAGAGGCACCAATAATTGCCCCAAGTGGATTTTTGAGATCATGACTGACTATCGAGATAAAGCGGTCTCGGTCAGCAAGTTTAGCCGTCGATGATTCGAGTGATGCTTGTTCTACCGTAAGCAACCTTAGTAACTCTTTGGCTTCTGAATCAACAGCAGCTCTTTCATCAAATAAGTCCGAGTCAGTTACTTTTCTTTCCGCATCAAGCAATGCCTCGACGATTAAGCTTTTGTTAACGCGCTCGTTACGGCGAAGCGCATCTTCGCCTTTTCGCTCTTCGTGTCTTTCGCTATCCGCTTGAGCGCGCTCCGTGGCAACGATTTGATCTGCCTTATCAGTCTCCGTATTCTGCTTTTCTACGGGTCCACTGCTGTCCGCTTCCTCGCGATCTAATTCACGATCGCTATCGGCGGATTGCCGGTCTTCCCGGATATTTGCATCGACTTTTTTTTCAAGTGATTTGTTAGAGCGTTCAAGCAAATTGTCTGTCTTCGAGCGCTCGGTCCCTAAACTCTTGTCTGTCTTGAGCCGCGCGCCAGGAGTTAGCTTGCTATTTTCCTTTTCCATTTTCCATTCCTTTTATCAAAAGCTATCCGACTATTGGCGTCTTTAACTCAATGGCTCAACCCACAATTTAAGAAAAAGCACCTTCCTGAATTAGCCAAGAAGAGAAGATGCAAAAGTGAGGCGAGACTAACCTGCCTCACAGATTTAGCGGTAATTTTTAAGTAATTGAATTGCTTGAATAACTAGGAAGGGGCCGCCGGAACACACGAAAATTATTGCAATACAGAAAAAAATGGCGGGGCATATCTGAAGAGTTTAGAACTTATTTACGTGCTACTTGAGAGAGCATTGCGTCAGTTGGCGTAACCCAAAGTTGCGCTTCAATATGCAACCGCATTTCCGATTGAAAGTCCGCATGAGAAAATATTTG
>JANWIU010000172.1 GCA_025449725.1 Pseudobdellovibrio sp. | reverse complement strand
TGGGAATCGATGATTCGCTCATTCGCTTATCAGTCGGCGTTGAAGACATTGAAGACCTGCTTCAGGATTTGAAACAGGCCTTTGATAAAGTTCAGAAGTAATTTTTAATTTAAAAAATTATTTTTTGCAGGAAATATCTTCAACAATCAGTGGTAATAATTCAGGGCAAGTTCCAACTGAAGCATCTGAAAAATCACGAACAACTTTTAGACGGCACTTGTTGCTGAGGGTGATTTGATATTGCGCCCCTGGCACAATAGCTTTGATTGTAACATCGTTGCCTTGGCTCAAAATCGCTTGTTTTACAGAATCAGAATCCATCAAGTCACTGAGGAATGGCTTTTGTAACAAGTAAGCCGGGTATCCCGGTGGGGGTGGCATACATGCTAAAGCGGCAGATCCTGAAGCTAAAACCATTAAAGAAAGTAATAAGTTTTTCATTTTAAAATTCTCCTTTTAAATTATTGTTTGCCGGACTGACGTTGAATCACGACGAAATCTTTGCCTTCTTCCAGGCTTGAAATCAAAGCAACCCGGAAGGCCGAGTCTTCACTGTTATAAATGAGATAGTCCTTCATTTTTTGTCCTGGAATAGAAATTCCGAATTTTTTAGCCAGCTTAATACAAGTTGGACCCATTTCCTGACTGAGCATTCCGAGAATTGTGGTTCGCAGCTCATTTCCGATTCTGACTTCTTGTGTTTCCAGAGCATTTCGAATGTCTTCATAGTCTTTGAATTCACAGCTTTTTTGAGTCTGACCCGCCTGCAATGTAAGGCCAAAAAACAAAACTAAAAGAGAGAAAAATTTCATAGAATTTCCTTTAACGATGGAACTGAGTTCCCTGTTTTTAAATTTTGATTTTCTAAAAGCAATGATAGTGCCAGCGGTAAGCGCCGTGTGTGTGTGAACAGAGGCGCCCTTTGCTGTATTGAATAGTGACGGGTATTACAAAATTACATGGATCGCAAAACTACGGGGCCAGATGCGGATCATCTACGTAACAATCTCCGGCGCGCGGAACAGGACACAGTTGTGCCGAAAGCGCACTAACAACGCCATTGGAATCCGAAAAATACCCATCATTATAGGTCCATCGGTATATATACTGTTCAATTTTATCGACTTCATTGGGCCCACTCGGGTGTAACATTGCCTGTGCTACAGCGCGATTGAAACATTCTTCCAATGAACTTGTAGTCACTGTAACGGACCAACTTTCAATATGTAAATTTGACCAATGCATGTGAGGGGTAATCCAGCAGGTTTCAGCCATAGAAATGTTAGTAATAAATGTAATCACTAAACAGAATAATTTTTTGGTCATAAATGAAATTCCTTTTCAGATTTTATTTAACAACTTGAATAATAGCACGAAAAACAGCTCCGCCGCCATTCATATAGTTAATTTCAACAGAACCTTCGCTAACGGCTGTTACCACACCGTTTGAATCAACCGTTGCCACGGCATTATTTACAGATCTCCAAACAGGATTTGTGGCACCGAAAGAAGACATAGGAAGCTGAGTTCCGACTTTTACCCGCATCAGCTTGGGCCAGATTTGCGCCTGCGGTAGTAGTAACTGATTAACGGCAGAATTCGCCTGGATGATTCCGCCGGTAGCCGTTTTGGACTTCCAGTTTTTATTCGGAACAACAGCATTTAGTAAGGCGTTTCGAAGATCTTTCATTGATAAGTCCGGTTTCACTGATAAGGACAAAGCGGCGACTCCAGCCACTATGGGTGTAGCCATTGAGGTGCCGGACATCGTTTCGTAAGTTGCTTTTAAAGATGTGGAGAAAATATTTAAACCCGGCGAAGCCACATGTACTGAATGTAAACCGTAGTTAGAAAATTCTGCTACTCCATTGGTGGAAGTAGATGCGCCCACAGAAATAATATTTGGTAAGTAATAACCACTGGGGAAAAATCTTTTGCGATCAGCTTGGCTTTTGTTATTTCCTGCTGCTGCTACGAACAGAACACCTTTTTGACCGGCGTAAATAATGGCGTCCTCAATTGATTTTGTCGGTTCTTCACTGCCCCAGCTGGCACTGATGATACGTGCGCCGTTATCTGCAGCGTATACAATTGCCTTTGCTCCGTCAGAATCAACCGCGGCACCGCTGGCTTTAAAGAATTGCAGCGCCATCAGTTTTACTTTCCAGTTAACACCGGCGACTCCGGTTTTGTTGTTTCCTTCTGCGCCGATAAGGCCCGCGCAGTGGCTGCCGTGACTGTGACCGTCTTCCGGATTATTATCTTTATTTGCAAAATCCCAGCCTTTTACATCGTCAACATAACCGTTCTGGTCGTCATCAATGTTGTTACCGGCGATTTCTTTTGTGTTAACCCAGATATTATTTTTTAACTCGGGGTGATTTAAACTGATTCCGGTATCAATGACCGCCACCACAATATCTTTTGACCCTGTTGAAACATCCCAGGCTTTTTCGCTGAGAATATTTTTGTGGTGCCATTGCTTTGTGTAGCTACTGTCATTTGGTTTGGTGTCAGTAAGGTAGATCTGAACATTCTTTTCCACATATTTGACTTCGGTGCTGTTACGAATTTTTCCCAGCGCCGGACTATCGGTAGTGCTCTCAACTACAAAAATATCCAACTGAGGAATTTCATCTATAATTTTTAAATCCGCATCTTTTAGAAGCTGTAGGTTTTGAACAGAGCGGCTGTGGTCATTAAAGCGAACAATAAATTCTTCTGCATGAGCAGTGGTAAAAAAAGAAATGAACAACATGCCGATTAAAAACTTTTGGGACATAAGGGCCTCCAAGTCGAACCCTTATGGTGGCATTTTCGGAGAATAAAACAATCAGTGATGCTTTATCAGGCGGTGCAAAATAGATTAAAAATCTGCTCACTATATAAGCTAAAGAGAAAAAGCAGTGCCTTTTCCTTCGCTTAGAGGCCTGTTAAGGCAGCTAACAGTGACGTTTTATTTGACTAAAGAAGCCCTAATCGTTAGTTTTCAAGTTCGTTTTTCAACGGCACGGCTTGGTAGCTCAGTTGGTAGAGCAGAGGACTGAAAATCCTTGTGTCGGCGGTTCAATTCCGTCTCAAGCCACCATTCTTCTTTTAGGTGCCAGGTCCTATTTGTTACAAAAGGTGCCAGGATCAGTTCTCGGAAATTCATAAGCTAAAATTGAATTAAATTAGAGCCTGAGTCGGAATGTTCGTTGCAGTCATTTTTTGCTAAATGCCCAGAGCCAAAGTCATTCTTCAGTCGGAATACCCCTATAACATTACCGCTAGATGTATTAATCGTGAGTGGTTCCAAATTCCAATGGAAGAAGTTTGGGAAATCTATTGTGAAGAACTTTCCAAGGTTCATTTCGAATTGGGGCTTCAAATTCATAGCTTTATTCTAATGAGTAACCACTTTCACTTAATTGCGTCGACACCAAAGGCAAATATAAGCGAATGCATGCATCGGTTTATGCAAAGTACTAGTCGTCGTTTAACGAGAGCCGGAAACCGGATTAATCAGTCCTATGCTGGCCGCCACTACAAATGTGTTTTGCACCGCGACCAATACTTTCTAAATGTTTATAAATATAATTATAGGAACCCCATTGCGGCAGGCTTATGTCAGCGTGTTGAAAGTTATCCTTATAGCACTCTTCAATTTTTATTAAAGAAAAGTTCTGCAAAAATTCCATTGGTCTATGACGAAATTTTTTTTGCCGATCCTGATGGGACGCTAGAATGGTTAAATACAGAACCGGAGGCCTTGCTAGTTGAAGGCATTCGATATGGGTTAAAGCATCAATTTTTTAAATCGAAAAAAGGTCCGGTTGCCAGGAAAGAACTAGTAGAAGACCGAATGATTATCTAACTAGTGATCCTGGCACCTTTTGTAACAAATAGGACCTGGCACCTAATTATGGTTCGTAGGTACGGGGTGCGAGTTTAACACATTCTCGGCCATTATATATATATCCTACAGGGCATCTTTTGTGTGGAGGATCGTCGTCTCCGCCTCTTCTTGGAGGATCAAAAGCCATAGCTGCGCCTGCAAAAAAAGAAAATGCTACTAAAGCTAATAAGATTTTTTTCATGGAGGTCTCCTTAGTTATTACTATCTTATCGGCTGAAATCTGAATTGGTTTAGCGATTTCCCGTAATGGGACAGCAGTTAAAAATGCATTGTAGAACTTAAATACAACGTAAAAAATATCGTCTCACATTGCTTATACAGTTTCGTTTCTAATGCGCCAGTGGTGTCTAAAAAATTCTAATCTGACTCACATCAGTTCAGTTGTAGCACGGTTCGACAATTGCAATTCAGTCTGGTATCTGAACAAGGAGCACGTAATGAGAATCCAGATGAAAATCTTTTTGGCAATTTCGCTCGCTTCCTTTTGTACTTTTTCTTTCACTTTAATTAATCAGCCACTAAGAGGCTGTCCGAATTCGGGTTATTTGCGCTTAGTGAATGTCAGCAGTTCTTCTTCTTTTGCGTCCGCATTGGACAATGCTTTGCCGGGAGATCAAATTAGGTTGGCGGCAGGTGTATATTCAGGTGGCTTCAGCGTTGTGCGCGGCGGAAGCTCGTCTGCAGCTGTTACGATATGTGGCCTGCCGGGCGTCTGGCCAAAAATAACCGGGGGGACTTTTAAAGTCAGAAATAATTATTTACGTTTCACCGGATTGCTTTTTGAGGGACCAAATGCCAGTCAAAATAATGTGGGGGTGATCGGCGTTCACGATATTTTATTTTCCGGAAATGAAATTCGGAACGGGGACTATCACGCCGGTATTGCTGTCGATACAACCTACAATGTTGAGATTACCTACAATTATATTCACGACAACGGCTTAACAGATATTGATCATGGAATTTATTACAGAACCCAGGCCGGGCGCGGAAACGTAATTGCTAACAACGTCATTGTAAAAAATCACGGCCGCGGTATTTCGCTCCATGATAATGAGGGCTTGGCTATTAGTGATACCGTGGTGGTTAATAACACGATTATCGGCAATGGATCGACGGGAATTTTAGTGTCTACCAATGGCGGTAGCGGAAACATTATTGCTAACAATATACTTGCCGGGAGCGGGGCTCTTTACAAGTATCGGCAAATTACTTTACGTTCAGGCAGCGGAAACCTCATTCTTAATAATGTTGTGTGGAGTACTGTTTTAGACAGACAAGGAATCGGTATTGAAAATAATCTTTCCGGAAATACTGTTTCAGGAAATTTGATTCTGGATCCTAAATTTGAAGATGCAGCAAATAGAAATTATCATTTACTATCGGACAGTCCCGCAGTTTCTCTGGCGAAGCCGGAGTATGCGGTGGCTTTGGATTTTGAAGGTTACTTAAGAGATTCGGCGCCTGATGCAGGAGCTTATGAAGCCGAAGTGGCCGTTGCACCACCAACGGCGCCGCCGCCGCCAACTCCTGTACCGCCAACCCAACCATTGCCTCCGCCACCGACAGCAGGCAGCAGGAAATTTATTGCCGTTGCCGATAGTTTTACAAGTCGTAAATCAGCCTCATCCAATTACGGAGCCAAGGCCGCACTTTCAGTAGATGGTGAAAATAGATCTGAAGCAAAAAGAGCTTATTTAAAATTTGTAGTTTCTGGTGTTGGGGCAGTCAAAAAAGCAACCTTGAGAATATTCATCACTGGATCGTCAAAAAACGGACCGGCATTGTATCTCACCACCAATTCTTGGAGCGAAAATCTTTTGAACTGGTCTAATCAGCCGGCCTTAATCGGCGCGGCTATCGAAGACAAAGGGGCGGTATCCGCAGGCACTTGGGTTCAGTATAATGTAACCAATTCGGTCGCGGCTGATGGCACTTACAGTTTTGCAGTGGTTCCTACGTCTGACGACAGTGTGTTTTTTAGCTCGCGCGAAGCCGCTTCAAATAGACCGGAACTACTTTTGGAATATTGAAATCAACTCTCAAAGACGCAACTGAAGTTGTGGCTTAGCAGGTGGCTTTTGATTTTTAGTCTGGAAAAACAAAAGCCCTTGAACGGTTTCGCCCGGCTGTAGAATAGTGTTTTCCAAAATCAACTTTCCATATTCAACTTTTGTGATTATGGTTGTGCCTTTTAGTTCGTAGAGCTCACCGTTGCTGCCGGTTCCCATGCCGGTATCTGTTAATGTGCCTGGTAGACTGGTTCTTGCTGCCACCAGCACTGCTAAAACAGCCGCCATCAACACAACAACTGCGCCGACATTAACTACATTTTTTGCGGCATTCGTTGCGCTGAATCGCGTGATCCGATTTGGTATTTCAGCTTTACTGATCGGAGAAAGATTCGTGCTGTTATCTACAAGTACAAAATTCTGGGGATTGAATTGAACAGCTGTCGACCCTTTGTTTTGAATACTTACAAATACCGGAACTATGCCATGATTAATAAGTTCTAGAAGCACGTCGTTGTCGGTATTAGAAGGATGATAAAGAATATCTAAGTTCTTTAGAGCATCAATAAATTGGCCGGTCATTACACCGTTAAAGAAATCCTCGAGAGGAAGCTTAGCAGTCGAATAAACCATTTCCGAGTACTGAAGATCATTAACGGATCTGCTAGGCAGGCCGGTAGCATTCACTTTATCAAGATTCAGATTCTTAACTTCGTGTACTGGCTTTGAAACACAGGCGCCGGTAAAAGAAAAAATCAATGCGATGAAAATTCTTAAAATTCTTTGCATATTAATCCTTTTCAAAAAGATGGCGGTAATCTTTTTTATTTTTTTCCGGTTGTTCTTCTTTTAATAGCACAAAGTTTTCCAGAACCAGAATATCCATATTGCAGCCCATGAAGCAGCGATAAGCGTCTTCCGGTGAACACACAATGGGTTCGCTTCTGATATTAAAACTGGTGTTAATTAAAACCGGAACTCCGGTAGCTGTCTCAAATTTTTCAATAAGGGCATAGAGTTTTGGATTCGTATTTTTATTAAGTGTTTGAATACGGGCTTAATAATCAATATGAGTAACGGCCGGAATAGACGAGCGCACTTCATTTAACTTTAAAAGACCGG
>JANWIU010000171.1 GCA_025449725.1 Pseudobdellovibrio sp. | reverse complement strand
CCAAGCGCAGTGGCTACCAGGTCTGTTGGCGAAAAGCTTTCGCCGCGGCCGAGGTTGTCTTTCGGCGCATCGGTTTCAAGTAAAGCCTGCGAAGGCTCATGCCTGGCCGTGCAATGTTTTTCCCCCATGTAAGTCGCTGTCATTTTGACCATAAATTGAATCCTCATTCCACGCGGTTAAATCAATGTTCAATGCTTTAGCCAGCACATCATTAATGTGATCGACTAATGTAAATTCAATTTGAGATCGTACCTCTTCCGGTACATCTTTCAAATCTTTTTCGTTACGTTTAGACATGATGACCTGATTTACGCCTGCTCTGTGAGCGGCTATTACTTTTTCTTTTATTCCGCCAACCGGCAATACTTTGCCGCGAAGGCTGATTTCGCCTGTCATAGCCATCCGCGAATTAACCGGAATGCGCGAAACCAGTGAAGCCAATGATGTTAACAACGTAATACCTGCAGAAGGACCGTCTTTAGGTATCGCGCCTGCCGGTAAATGCACATGGATGTCGAACTTGTTAAAATCAAAAGTCGGCGCAATCGTTGATAATCTGGCTTTCAGCAATGATTTTGCGATTTGTGCCGATTCCTTCATAACATCGCCGAGTTGCCCGGTTAGAATAAGTTCACCCTTCCCTGGCACTAAAGCCGACTCAATAAAGAGAATGTCTCCGCCAACCGGAGTCCACGCAAGGCCGGTTACAACACCTGCCTGATTCAGCTGATCAGTCACTTCAAAAGTAAATTTTTCAGGTCCGAAAATTTCTTCCAGTTGTCGAACTTCAACTTTAACGACACCTTGATTTTTTAAAACATCTTCACATTTTGCACGACAGACTTCGCCAAGCTTTCGCTGTAATTCCCGGACACCTGCTTCGCGTGTGTAATTAGAAATTATTTTCAAAATGGCGGCATCGCTGATTTCAATTTGCTGTAAGTTTAAACCGTGCTCAGCCACTTGCTTTGGCCATAAGTGGTTTCTGGCAATATGCAGCTTTTCAGCTGTGGTGTAACCGCTGAGATCAATGACCTCCATACGATCGAGCAGTGGTAGTGGTATCGTTTCCAGCGAATTCGCTGTAGCGATAAACATAACCTTCGAAAGATCGAAAGGAGCCTCCAAGTAGTGATCGGTAAATGTGTTGTTTTGCTCCGGGTCCAAGACTTCAAGCAACGCGGCTGATGGATCCCCGGCAAAATTACGGTTCAATTTATCGACCTCATCAAGCACCAGCACTGTATCGTTTTCTCCGGCTTTTTTCATGGCCGTCAGAATTTTTCCGGGAAGGGCGCCAATATATGTGCGGCGATGGCCTCTGACTTCAGCTTCGTCACGAACGCCACCAAAACTGATGCGTTGATATTTTTTACCGAGACTTTTTGCTATACTCTGACCAAGAGAAGTTTTACCAACTCCCGGCGGGCCGACAAAAAGCAGTACGGAACCTTTTTTGTCTTTTTTCATTTTTAATACAGCCAAGTGCTGCAGAATTCTTTTTTTGATTTTATCGAGACCATAGTGATCATCGTTTAAAACTTTTGCAGCGTGTTCCAGATTGATTTCCTGTATGCTCGAAGTTTTGTTCCAAGGTAAAGAAAACATAAATTCCAGATGGGATCTTATCATTTGGAATTCCGGTGATTGCGAACTTGTGTTTTCCATCCGGGAAATTTGCTGTTCTGCCAGATCAAGTGCTTCGCCCTTTATATCCAGTTCTTTTAATTTGGTCCGGAAGGTATCAACAAGACCTTGCTCGGTTTTTTCTCCGAGCTCTTCCTTAATTGTTTTCATTTGCTCGCGTAAAATTTGTTCGCGTTGAGTTTGCCCCAGTTTTGAAGTTAGTTTTTGACGAATGTCTTGCTGAACAATCAAATTTTCTTTAAAGCCGTGAAGCATGGTCAGTAAACCCATTATTCGTTCACGGATGTGTACGGTTTCCAGAATTTTTTGTTTGTCTGCCAGCGAGAGTTCCGCGTTGGCTGCTGCCATGTTTCCCAATAAGGAAATATCATCAATGGCATCGACCATTTCCTGAATGCCTTCGGTATTGCCAGGAAGAAGGCGAAGCACGTCTTTAGAGATTTGCTTTAAGCTTGCCAACAATGCATCTTCAGTAGCTTTATCGATGTCATGAACATCTTCAATTTGTTCGACAAAAGCCTCTAGAATTTCAGTCTCTGCTTTGAAGGAACTGACCTTTACGCGATAGTATCCGCGCACGACAATATAATATCCTGATTCTGTACTTCGAACTGATTCGATCTTAGCCAGAGTTCCAACGTCATGAAGTTCATCGACGTTTTCTAAATTTGTTTCTGCATTCTTCTGCGTCAGCGTGAGAATCCAGTTATTTTTTTCTTTAGCTAAATCAACAGCTTTGACGCTTTTTTCCCTTCCTACTTTTAAAGCCTGAGTGATCCCGGGGAAAACGACTGTGTTTCGAAGAGGAAGAACAGAGAATGTACCTGCTGGAATAGACATGATTTTAACTCCTTACTGGGTGATAAGGTAAATCTGAGGTTGATTTTGTAACCGTCAAGGTTACATAAAAATAAATTAAATCCATTGATCACAAACCCTAATAAGTATATATGATCACTCATGAAATTATTCAAAAGTTGCGCCCTACTTCTGGTTTTTGCATTTTTTGGTTGCACTAAAAATAGTGCAGATCTGGGCTCAAAAGAAAATCCGATTAAGTTTTATTTAGTACCTGCTCAGGATGTTTTGACTCTTGTGGAGCAGGGCAAAGTGCTGCAAAAGTACCTTTCTTCCGAGCTTGGCCTAGAGTTCCGAATTGAAGTGCCGGCAAGCTATGTGGCAGTTGTTGAAGCTATGGGATCAAAGCGGGCGGACGTCGCTATCTTAAATACTCTTGGATATGTTTTAGCGAACGAAAAATATGGGGCCGAAGCCAAACTTAAATTGATAAACCGTGGTCGCGATTCTTACAGCGGTCAAATTATTGTTCATGCTTCAAGTGGAATTAAAGATGTGCATCAACTGAACGGAAAGCGTTTTGCTTTCGTTGATCCGGCCTCTACCTCAGGTTACTTGCTGCCAAGCCGGTTGTTCAAAAGAGAAAATATAAAATTAAAAGAAACGATCTTCGCCGGTAAGCATGATTCGGTGGTATTGGCTGTTTACCAAAAAGCAGTAGATGCAGGGGCCACATTTTATACGCCACCGGACGATGATGGGACGCCGAAAGATGCCCGCTGGATTTTGCGCACGCAGTATCCGGATGTTTATGACAAAGTTAAAATTCTTCAGTTAACAGAAGCGATTCCGAATGACCCTCTGGTCTTTAGAAAAGAAATGCCTGAAGATCTGAAAACTAAAATCGTAGAAGCTTTGAAAAAGTATATTAAGACACCTGAAGGTGCAAAAGTGATGATGGATCTTTATCATATTACTGACTTTAAAGTAGCGACCGATGCAGATTACGAGCCCGTTCGCGGTTATTTAAAAGAACTGGGTAAAACCGCTCAGGATTTTATTAAGTAGAGGTATCTATGAGTCTACAAGCGATCGGTATAGTCAGTTCTGACCTTAAAAAATCCGTAAAGTTTTACAAAATTCTTGGTGTTAACCTGAAACCTGTCATGGTGCCGACTCACTTAGAAGGTAAAACCTCAAGCGGTGTAGACATTATGGTGGACGATTTAAAATCCATTCAGAAAATTAACCCAAAATGGAAGAAACCAAAAGGCTCTTCGGGCGTGGTTTTGTGCTTCAAACAGAATTCGCCTGCTGAAGTAGACAAAATTTATAAAAAATTAAAAAAAGCGGGCTTCAAAAGTTTAAATGCACCTTGGGATGCTTTTTGGGGGCAGCGCTACGCAAACGTTGCTGATCCTGATGGGAATCAAATCGATCTTTATGCGGCTTTAAAATAGTATTTAAATAAACCTATTGATTAATAAGATCTTAAAAGCGCTTTTACTAAACCTTTAATTTCTACTTGTGATGGATGATACCACATGGAAGTTAAACGTTTATTGGCCGGGCGTAATTCAATTGATTTACTGTCAGCGACTTTTAATTTATTAAAAAATCTTTTTACTGTCGCTTCTTGATCGATGCTGGCAACAACTAAGTCACCATCGCGAGCAACTTTAGTCGATTGAACGACTAAAGTATCGCCATCAAAAATTCCTTCATCGATCATGGAATCGCCTTCAACTCTCAATGCAAACAAGTCTTTAGAGTTTTTTACCAGATTCAACGGGATTTCAATAAATTCATTTTCGTTCACCCGCTCAATCGGTGCACCTGCAGCAACACGGCCTAAGAAAGGTATAGGCAGAACCTTCGCATGCTTATCGTTTTCAGAAAATCTTGGGGAAGACTGATGAGATAAGGAGCCACGAGAAGGCTCTGCCGTTACCTGTAAACGCTCAATTAAATTTTGATGAAAATCCTGGGCTGAATGAAGAAGCTGAATGGCGCGCTTCTGATTCGGGTTGATCGCCACATAACCTTTGGCTGTCAGTTGCTTTAAATAATTTTGAACAGAGTTAAATGAAGCAAACCCGAAGTGATCGCATATCTCTTGGTAAGAAGGGGATATGCCTTTTGAAACAAGTTCTGCTTCAATAAATTGAAGAACCGATTTTTCTTTAGCTGTTAATGATGGGAGGGGCTGATTGGTTTTTTTCATACATATAAATTACAGTGTAATTTATATGTAAGTCAAGCAGCCTGGACCGATAAAATTAGCGAATTTCTAATTTATTATGAATTTTTTCGGAATACTCTACGTTTGCGCGTTCTTTTGCTTCTACTGAGGCTACGGCGCGGTCATGGGTGCTAGAAGAGCAGTTCTGGAATACCAATAACATGAAAGGGTTTGCTATAAGTAAAACCGCCAAAAAATAACTGCTTCTAATTGCCATGCTTCTTCTCCTCAAATTGTTCTAGCTTTAGGTCTAGTTAGCTTTTCGGTCGTTTCCTAAAAAACATGAGGACTTTTTTAATTTAAGGTGATGAAATTTTTCGAAATGTTAATAATTTTTTCTCTCTTATTTCAGCTGTCCACAAGTTATGCATCTACAGAGCCTATCAGTTTGAAACAGCGCTGTTTAAATTACCTTAACAATTATCCAAGTTACTTTAAAGAAGAGGTTCTTGATCAGGTTTGTGAAAAAGTTCAGCAAACCGAAGGCTGCAAAAGTGTTGCAGGCGAGTCGATTTTTCATTCTGACTATGTAAGTAAAAATCCCGAGGCTAAGAAAATCTTGGTTATCAGTTTGATACACGGAGATGAGACGAACGCAGGAAGTGTTAGCCGCTTCTGGCTTGAGCGTCTTCAAAAAGTAGATGCCCGCAACTCTTGGAGAATCATACCTGTAGCCAATCCCGACGGTGTGAACAAAAAAACCAGAACAAATGCAAACGGCATTGATTTAAACAGAAATTTCCCGACAGTTGATTGGTCATCTGATGCTATTAAGTATTGGGAACGCTACACGCAGAAGAATCCGCGCCGATTTCCAGGGTATGCTGCCGGCGGCGAGGTTGAAACTCAATGTATCATGAAGCACTTGGAAGACTACAAGCCCGACTTCGTGATTTCTATTCACACTCCGCTGAAAGTTTTAGATTTTGACGGACCTAAATTGAAAAAAGCATTTCCATATTCTTATTTGCCGTGGAAGAGCCTCGGAAACTTTCCGGGCAGCTTAGGGCGCTACTTGTGGGTTGAAAGGCAAACACCGGTACTGACAACGGAACTTCGCCCGACATTGCCGAACGAAGCTCTGCCATTTGAGCAGTTGCAGGATTTAGTCGGAACTTTAGTTAAAAAAGATCTCGCTTCCGGCCAATAATTAAATTAATGAATCTGTTTGTTCTCGCTGGCGTCTTTAATCGCGTTGATCCGGTCCTGCGGGCTTTCCACTTCTTCCTGGATTTCCAGTAAACGGTCAATTAAATGGTCTTTAGCGAGCCGTATGGCTTCAAAGATATCATCATGAAAGGCTTCAGCCTCAATTGAGTTTTCGCCTTCCTTAAGGATGACAGCGATACGGTACTTAAATTGTTTTTCATCAGCTGTTGATTCTTCATCTTCAAAATAATCGTCTTCCTCATCCGATCCCTCAACGTAAGTTGCGCGAGGGTCTCTCGCTATAACCATAACTAATGTTTCAGGGGTCACAAATGGGTTAAAATCGATTATTTGCTGGTAAATAAAAGACTTTACTTCTGGATCTGACTCAAGAAGATCCAAGGTGGTTTTCAGAAAGCTAGAATCGTTTGACATAAAAACCTCGCCTTTCTGAGACTTTAATTACAATTAGGATACCAGCTCGTAACGCCTAAAAAAAGTCCACAGGACCATTAATTGTTAAGACCTTTTTAGACTCATCTCATTATTAGCTGAGTCCCGTTGTGAGACAGTGTATTACAATACTCTATGGCTGAAATTACATTATCTAATAGTTGGCGGAAGCATCTCGAAAGTGAGCTCGATCAGCCCTATATGAAAAATTTAAATGCGTTTTTATCCGCTGAGTATAAAAAAAATAAAATTATTTTTCCGTCACCAAAAAATTATTTTGCCGCGCTGGATTTAGTAGAAGTTGAAAAAATTAAAGTCGTGATTTTGGGGCAAGATCCCTACCATGGCGAAAACCAGGCCCATGGGCTTTGCTTTTCGGTGCAGGACGGTATTCCGTTTCCACCTTCGTTAAGAAATATTTTTAAAGAGTTGAAGGCTGATGTTGGATGTGAGGTGCCCAAAAGCGGTGATCTTTCCAAATG
>JANWIU010000170.1 GCA_025449725.1 Pseudobdellovibrio sp. | reverse complement strand
TTGAAAGCTCAGTCGTGCATTCGAGCAACTGTTGTTCGCCAGATAAAACTCTGGCTTCAGAAGCGGCCTTTTTCTGGCCCAATTCAGAAATCTGTTTTTGATCTTCTTCATGAATGCGTTTGAATCGAATAACTTCATTTTCAAAATAATTCTTGAACTCAACAGCTTTCTTAAGGCGGGCAATTTCTTTTTCTTGATCCTGAGTTTGCGCCTGTAAAGCCAGAATTTCTTTAGAGAATGAATGGATTTGCTCTTCATATGTAGAGATAATGCCATTCTTATCCTGTTTAAGAGTTTCGATTTCCAGAGAACGTTTCTTAATTTCAATTTCTGACCTTTGTCTTAACTCAGTGTAAGCCAGATTTAAATTTGAGTTTACTTTTTGCGCCTGAAGTAATTCCTTCTTCAGTTCTGCAATTTGGGTTTTCATTTTTTGTACAAGAGGTTTAACGACTTCCTGTATTTTGGTATGAAATTTAGAAAAGCGGCGGATTTCATTCAGCTGAGTGCGATTAATGGTTTCAAGGGATTCCACTTTTTCAATCATCAGTTTCTCGGAATTAGCCGCCATTGTATTTTGGCGTTGCAAGTCCTCATTCTTTTCAGTCAGCAACTGATTCTTTTGCATGTAATCCTGGGCTTCGAAAAAAAGTTTGTTTTTTTCTTCCATAAGCCTGTGGTTTTCAGTTTCAAACAGCAGAAGGCGGCGATAGTTCAATTTTAACTTGGCTTGAAGCTCTTCTGTTTCTTTATGAAGTTCGTTTAAGATCATGGAATTCGGGGCGGAAGCTGCTTGAGTAATGGTTGAGTGGGTGTCGCGTGCGGAATCAATAATTTCAAGATCTTTGATTTCAAATTCCATAACTTCCTCCTGAAGTTCGTAAGCCGCCATGCATTGGTCTGAAAACTTCTGCAGCGCTTAGTCCAGTTTGCCATAAATTGGTCGAGGTTGAATCACCTTGAGACAAAACTGGACCATGAGCCAGGTTTATTTTTTAGAGGGTCGGCCGATAAGTAATTCATGGGTGATCCAGCACTAAAAACGCAGAGTAAAGTTAATGATATTGACGCCAGCGACCTCGGTCGTCCGGATACTCTTAGGTATAATATTTTAACTCTTGTTATCAATGAAGAATACGACCGCGCAATTAAAACCCTTAAAGAATTTTTAGAGTCTGATTCTGAATATCCGAATTTTAAGCTCAAAGTTGAAAGATACCTGCTTCATTCGATTGACCTCATTTATGCAATCCGAACAAAACGTAACTTTCCTGGCATTTCGAGCTTAACTCGTACCAAGCAACAGGAATTGAAAGACAAGTTCAAAGAGCATTTTAAAGAACTTCGTTTTATGATGAAGAAGATCGAAGATTGCATCGAAGAACTTCGATTAAATGACGTTAGATCTACCCATATTGTCATCAAGGCGTTTTGGTTATCAGTTGTGGTGGTTTTTGTTGCCGGACTAAGTTTTGAAATCGTAAACGGCATGGGCCATTCCTTTGAAATCGTGTTAAACGATTACGTCGAAACAGCCATACAGTTTCTGTTTAACAAACTCTTCTAAATAACTTAAATAACTGAATTATTGTACAGCCTGGCTTAATACTTCAGGAACGTGCCCCCAGGGCAATTTTTTTCCGTTTAAATAAATGGTAGGAGTTCCTTCAACGCCGGCGCGAGTGCCTTCTTCGCCGCTCTTTTTAAGAGACTCGTAAGTCTCAGCGGACCTTACGCAGTCATCGAGAGCTTTAGTATCAAGTCCGTATTTTTCCTGAATTTCAGGGTAGAGGGTTTTCGGATCTATAGAGTAGAACTTTTCCTGGTTTTCAAATAACCAATGAGTAACCTCAAGCCCTTTCGAAGCCAGTTTTTCGGAACATAATGCGATGGCGGCAAGTTCGCAACGGGAACCGTCGCTTTTTTGAGTTAGAGACGGATTACAACTGCCATCCAGCGGAAATGGCTTAAATACAAAAAGAATATCCGGGTGAGCATTTAAAAAGAGTCCAATGGATTTACTGGCGTCTCGGCAGTGAGGGCATTTGAAGTCAGCGTATTCGACCAGGGTGAATTTCGGATTCATAACGTTATTTGAAATCCCCAAGTTTAAGTCAAAGGCAAATTCTGCTGATGCTTTCCAGATTGCCAGCTTTTCGGGAACATATTTTCTCATCTCATCAAGTCTATAATGATTTGAAATCATGCCTGCAACCAACCACGCAACCACCGGAATCGTAATCAAGCCATAAAGATGAGATTTATATTCGCCGAAGTAGCCCGAAATTTCAAAAGTATCTTTCGGAGACGTCGTTATTAAATTCCATCCCAAAGCCAGATTGACCAGCGATAGAACGTAAGTTACCAGGCAAAAAGGGCATGCGACCTTAACTAAAACAAGCGAGATCGCGGCCATCACAAGAGATACCGCTGCTGAAGCAATAAGTTGAATCCGAATCGTCTTTTTTATGTAAGTTGAAGATTCGGCCCATCCTAAGCTTAAAAACAATACGAAGAAAAACAGGACCAGGTGAAAGACGGCGCCTAAAACTGCAACTGGAATGTGAAATAATTCAGAATAAGAGCTCAAGGCAGCTGCGTCGCAATTAAGCTTACTGCTGATAGAGCAGATACTGGATCCGCCAATTCCGGTTTTTACGGAATAGTGGTGCATAGTCAGATAAATAAAAACACAAACGTCGAGAAAAAGAGTAATCAGAAGAAGTTTCGCTTTTTTTGTCATAGTTTTAATAATTTTCTTAATCATCGCTGAAAGCAACAATTGTTTTTATAAATTGGATAATTCATAATACCCGGTATGGATTCGACGCAACTGGTTCAAATTAGAAAAGACTTTTACCTGAACATCAGGAAAAAGGTTGAAGCTATTTTGGGTCAGGAATCCAAAGCGCTGAAGTCTTACCGTGAAACTTACGAGAGAGAAATTAATAAATCCAACTGGCAGTCTCTTGATAAGCGCCATTTGTTTTCCCGTTTAAAGCAAGCGGACCTTGTGTTGTTCGGTGATTTTCATGCACAAAAGCAGTCGAGCAGGGGCTTTCTTCGCATTTTGCGCAAGGTAAAGGGTCCGTTAGTAATCGCAGTAGAGTGTTTACGAGTGGCAGATCAGCCGGCCATTGACAGTTTTTTAGCAGGGGAGATTGCGGAAAAAGATTTTTTGGCGAAAGTGGCGTGGAAGAAACACTGGGGTTTCCCATGGGACAACTATAAGTCGCTTTTCAAATGGGCCCAGCAAAACAAAATTAAGATTTATGGAATTAATGCAAATTCCCAAATGCGGTCTTTGCATGAACGGGATTTATTTTCTGCAAAAGCGGTTAAGGATGTAGCCCAGTCAAACAAAGGACTTAAAATTTTTATTCAGTACGGAGACTTGCACTTAGCCAGTTCGCACTTGCCGAAAGCCCTTAAAAAAAATATTCCGAAGGCCAACGTCTGTGTTATTTATCAAAGCCCTGAAGTTTTGTATTTCAAGATAATGGAAAAACAAAAAGAGCTCAGCACCGATGTTGTAAAGCTGAATCAGGATACATGGGCATTAAACGGATTGCCGCCTTGGATAAAATGGCAGGATTACTTACTTCATTTAGAAAGTGGCTACGACAAGCGGGTCAGGATTTCAGATGTTGACCCAACGGATACGGTGGCCAGCTCGGTACAGTTTTTATCAAGTCTTTTCGGGCTTGAGATTAAAACGGATTCGCTTTCGGTTTATTCCGCAGACGACGACAGTTTTTTTAGTAAAATTGAATCATGTACTCCTGCGCTACGAAAAAAAATCATCGAGAGCGTTCAGGAAGGCATCTCCTTTTACATTCCCGAACTGGAGTGCGGCTATTTGGCAAGGTATTCAGTCAATCATATTACGCGAGTCGCGGCCCAATTCGCATACTATAAAGAAGGATACTTCAATAAAACTGTTCTCGACCCTAAGAAGGATTTTTATAAATCTATTTGGCTTGAAGCCGTGACTTACTTCTTTGCCAAGGTCAAAAATCCAAAACGTAAAACCGATACTCTTCAAGACATTCGGGATGCGCTACAAAAAGAACAGTTCGATGACAGGGGAAAGGAAGCCCTAATGCTTTCGTTAACCCAAAAATTGACAGAACTTCAGTTTTTGAGTCAGGGAAAGTTCAAAGCCGGATTAGATGAGAGTCTTCTAAAATACGGCAAAAAGAGCTTTATAATTTCGGCACAAATTCTTGGGGGAATGATAGGCGAAAAGATTTTTTATGCCTTTGCAAAAAAAATCATAAAATTTCCACAGAATAGAAAGCTAATCTTCAAAGATTTGAACTCAACAACATTTCACCGCGTATATTTTGAATCACTGGAACTGGTAGAATCCTGGCCGATTTCCTTCAAAAGCAAATACGACAAGCTATAGAAATCTTCTAAAGGGCAAATTATTCGACTAGGGCTGTTTGCGGAGAAGAATTTGCCCTTTAGAAGATTTCCGTTACTTGACGATATCTTTAAATTCTTTGCCCGGCTTAAAGCGTGGTACATTCGTGTTTGGAACTTTAACGGTTTGGCCTGTTTTAGGGTTGCGGCCCGTCTTAGCTTTGCGAACGGCGCGGGTGAATGAACCAAAACCTACTATTTTAACTTCTTCTCCTTTAGATACGGTTCTTTGAATAATAGCTAACATCACATCGAGATAACTTTCTGCCTGCATTTTGCTGGTTTTCGTTTTGTCGGCGATAGCGGTGACAAGCTCGGCTTTATTCATTTGACCCCTCAGGAAAAGAAATAATTTATTTAAATTCTGTTTCCTTGTCATCTTCAAATCAGCCAAAACTAAACTAAGCCCGGGTCCTAATGCGTCGTCTTATTATGAGACGATTAAACTTTACTCACTGGCTAGCCGAAGAGCCAAGTATGAAGCGGATTGATTCCTTTTTCTCTCTTAACATTTTTTTGGTAGGGGTGCTTACTTATACCTACTTTTTCGCTTCGAAATCGCTTGATTACTTCGATACTAATCCGGAATTAAAAGCTCGATATGAAAGACAGAAAGAGCTTAAGCTTTTGAAGGATGAAATTTCCCAACTGGCAAAAGAGAATAAGCAAATCGAAAGATCAATGGCCAGCATCCGTCACACCGACATTGAAGTTGTAAATTCTGTTGGCCACTCGAGCAGCGATGTAAATGACCTGGCCAGAAAATATTACTCGAAAGCAAAAGAGAACTGTTATCAACCCAAAAAAGAAGCTGAATGCATGGCCAATATCGATACTTTAGTCAGCCAGTTTCCTGAAAGCATTTGGGCGGGCGAGTCGCTGTTGCTGTTAACCGAACTATACTACCGCAACAATCGCAACGCTCAAATTTTAGATCTAATCAAAATTCTTAAAACGGACTTTAAACAATACAAATCAGTTCAGTTAAAAGTGGATTATCTCGAGAAGCAATTGCTATGAAGACTTTTCTGTTAGCAGTAATTTCAGTTCTTTCTTTATCAGCGATGGCTGAGATTCAGGTTCCGGAAGATTGTATAAATAAGGCCTATCCTTGCTTGATTCGTGCAGATCAAATGATGGAATTTAAGCAGGCCCATTTAGTCATCGGATTGACTCCAAAAAGCATAATTAAAATCACCAAAGATAATGCGCAGCTTAACCTCGAGTTGTTAACTGGACGTATGTCGGTAAAAGAATTTGCAGCGCCTGAATATGCCGTTTCAGTGAATTCGATCATGCTTGAAATGCCGCAGGCCATGGTAAAAAGAGAGCACGACGAACTTGAAGTCTTAAATTTAAGTAAGTTCACTAAAGTGCGATATTCCATCAATATTCAGAATAATAACGTTCCGGTAAGAGTGCGAAGTTACTTTCTCAGCAAGAGCGAGTTAGTTGACTTTACACGCCACTACTTCACAGACCTTAAAAATTTTAAAACTTTTTTGAATTCAATACAGCCTCAATGGGTTGCAGAGTTTAAAATTCAGAACGAAAGCCAGACTAAAGCGCTGATGAGGTCCGTTGCCTCAGAAGAGAAAGCTGCGGAAGACAGTGTTCGCCAAGAGCATGAGCGGGAACGTCAGGCAAAAAAGGTCAAAGACGAATTTTTTTTCAGGACATTCAGTCGTTAAAAGGTTACTCTTGTCTATATGTTAGCAGCAAGACGAGCCAAAATAGTGGCCACAATCGGACCAGCCACGCGTGATCCACGAAATCTAAAAAAAGCAATCGAAGCAGGTATGAACGTCGCCCGTTTGAATTTCAGCCACGGAACTCATGAAGAACATTTATCGGTTATAAAAAATATCCGGCAAATATCTAAAGAGCTGAGGTCGCCGGTTACAATTTTACAAGATCTGCAAGGGCCTAAGGTTCGTGTCGGTTTGTTTGAAAAGGGCTCAATCGAACTGAAGCCTAAAGATATCGTTACAGTAACCATTGAAGATGTTTTGGGGCGAGAAGGTTTGATTCCCAGCGATTTTAAGGAGCTGTGCAAAGCCTGCAAAGTGGGAACACAAGTTTTATTAGACGATGGTTTAATTGAGCTGAAAGTGCATGAAGTTTTTGAAACTCATTTGCTGGCCGAAGTTATCTACGGCGGCATATTAAAAAATCGAAAGGGCATGAATTTGCCCGGTGTTAATTTACCGGTTGAAGCCATGACTCCAAAAGACAGAGAAGATCTTCAGTTCGGTTTAGCTAACGGAGTCGATTACGTAGCCCTCAGTTTTGTCAGGCACGGACGTGATATCCGCATGCTCCGCGAACTGATTGAAAAAAGCGGATCTGAATCTAAGATTGTCGCAAAGATCGAAATGCTTGAAGCCTTAGAAAATTTAGAAGAAATTGTGAGATTAAGCGACGTTGTCATGGTCGCGCGTGGAGATCTGGCCGTTGAAGTCGGGCAAAGCCGGCTGCCGCGGGCTCAGAAAAGAATTATTCAATTGTGCAATCAGTTGGGAAAGCCCGTCATTACTGCGACCCAAATGTTGGACTCCATGGTTGAAAATCCAAGGCCAACAAGAGCCGAAATAACAGATGTGGCTAACGCTGTTTTAGATGGTACAGATGCACTGATGCTTTCGGCAGAATCTGCCAGCGGAAAGTATCCCTTTAAAGCCATCCGCACGATGCATGAGATTATTGTTGAAGTTGAAAAAAGTGAAGAGTCCTATTACAAAATTTCTTTAGATCATGAGTTATTAAGTACACCGGCCGCAATTGCCGCCAGCTCTGCATTAACAGCCTTAAAACTAAATGCGACGGCTATTGTTTGCTTAACCACATCAGGAAAAACGGCACAAATTATTGCGGGCTTCCGCCCAAAGGCGCAGATCATTGCTATCACAACTGAAACCGAAGTTCTGAACCGGTTAGAAATAACCTGGGGCTTGCAGTCTTTGCACTTAAATCCTTATGGCAACCTCAAGGACGTGTTAGCGCAGGTTGAAAAATTATTGATAGAAAACGGCCTGTCCAAAACCGGCGACCGAATCATATTAACCCTAGGCCAACCCATTGCGGATGGCGGCAAAACCAATTCTCTTCATGTACATGTTCTCGGCGGCGAAGAACATCAGAAAGCTCAACCGGAAGATTTGCCTTTACGATTCAAACCTTTGTTGAGTGAAGTCTGATGGCGCTTGATGATGTAAAAGAAAAGCGAATTACAAATCTATTTAATCTGGTCAATGTAAAGCGAAAAAGTAAGCTTAAAGTTGATATTCTCAATAACATTGAAACTATCAACGGATACGATCTTGTTTTTATCCTGGGCTTAATGATGCGGGATAATTTTTCCGGAAACTTAATTATTGTAAATGAAGAAAACCTTTTGAGCGGGATTACTTTTATTTACGGAGATATTGTAAAAGTAGATTACCCGGATCAAGCGCATTTACTGGGGAATTTAATTGTCGAAAATGAAGTTCTTTCCAGGTTTGAAATGCAAGAAATCATGCAAAAAAGCGCCGGCATGAGGTTAGGTGATTACCTCATTGAAAATAATTATATTACGTTACAGCAGCTAAGAAAACTTTTGTTCACCCAGACCAGTTTGCGACTTACAAAGTATATCTCAAGCATGAGTGTGCGTATTAAATTTACCTTTGACGGGCAAAGCAACGACAGCGTGCTGATCAGTAAGGTTGATTACAC
>JANWIU010000169.1 GCA_025449725.1 Pseudobdellovibrio sp. | reverse complement strand
ATGTAAGAGTCCTTCAGCTGTACAGATCGAGCTCTAATCGATTTAACTTCACTTCCGGTTAAAACTAACCCGGCCTCAAAGGTCTCCACGATATGGTAGTCATGTCTGGCAGATCTATTTTCTTGAATGATAAGAATCGACATTACGGTTTCCTCATCCAAAAATAAAGAGAGTTCAGCTCTGCAGGAGAAAGCTCTTCGGCCCTTACCTTTGAAGTTTTCTTATTTTGCTCAAGCCAGGAAGGAAATTTTTCTTGATCGTACTGGGCAGGTAAAGCCGATAAATTGGTACTTAAAACCCGACGTCGCTGTTGAAAGCAAGCTTTTACAAAACCCAGGTATTCTTGCCGGTTTAAAATATTTGATGTTCGGGGTTTAAATTTCAAAACGCGGCTGGAGACTTTCGGGGCCGGCTTGAATTCACGTGAACCGGCATCACACACGGTTTCTATATTCCAAAACTCTTGAGCAAAAACAGAAAGCATCCCGTAATGCTCCGTTTGTTTTACCGCTCGGATCCTTTGCGCCACTTCTTTTTGAAACATGAGAATCATGGCCAACAGAGGTTTTGTATCCAGACTGCGGTCGATCACCAGAGACGACGAAATCTGATAAGGAAGGTTACTGACCAGAACTCGTCCGGTTGCAAATTCCCAGTCGATTCTAAGAGCATCACCCTCGATAACTGATTGACCCTGTTGGCGCCAGAATTCAGCCAGGTCGCGGTCCAATTCTATCAAAATTATATCTTTGTATTTTTCCAGAAGAATATCAGTTAAGGCACCGCAACCGGGGCCTACTTCCAAAATTTTTTCAGGCGATTCGTCATCAACAGCCGCAATAATTTTGTCAATGACGAAATCTGAAACCAAAAAATTCTGCCCTAAAGATTTTTTTGCAAAAACCCTCATTTCAGTCATTCTTTTTTCAAGCCGTTCAGATGCTGTCAAAACTACCCCTATTGAAGATCGAAAGAAAAATCAGACTCGTAAAGTTGCGCAGAAGGACCCAAGTTAAGGCCACTGCGCTCTCCCCGGTTCAGTCGCAAAATCCCGGCGTAACCTATCATAGCGGCATTATCTGTACAATAACGCACCGGCGGGACCACGATCTGATATTTTCCGGAAAGCTCCTCTATTCGCTGCCGCAAGCGGCTATTAGCGCTGACTCCGCCCGTAATGACCAACTTACGGCAGTTGTAACGATCAGCGGCCTTTAACAGTTTGGCCACAAGCACATCCACAATAGCCTCTTGGAAAGAGGCGCAAAGGTCAGCTCTTTCTGATTCAATTTGCTCTGGGGGCATTTTTTCAAGTAAGCGGTGGGCCGCAGATTTTAGGCCGCTAAAGCTCATCATCAAATTGTCTTCAAGAACAAGACTGCGCGGAAAACTGTATTTGGAAGCATTACCGGTCACCGCGGACTTATCGACCAGCACACCACCCGGATACCCGAGCCCCGCCATTTTTGCGAATTTATCAAAGGCCTCACCGGCAGCGTCGTCTTTAGTCGTGCCAATAACAATGTATTCCGAAAAAGATTTAACCCAATAAAGACTCGTGTGGCCACCACTGACAGCCAACGCAATATAAGGATAAGTGAAGTCTGCCGGCGGCTGATACTGAGCATCCTTTAAAAATGGAGCCAGCAAGTGACCTTCTAAATGATTAACTCCGATTAAAGGCAATTGATAGGATTGCGAAATCGATTTCAAAGTCATAATTCCGACAATTAAAGATCCAATTAAACCGGGTCGATTCGTAACGCATAATCCGTTTATATCTTTCCATGTTAAATCAGATTTTTTTATCACATGGTCAATTAAAGGGAGTAATGCAACAGAATGATTACGGCTTGCGATCTCCGGAACAATTCCACCGTAAGGTGCATGCTGTAGATCCTGATTTGCTGAAACCTGATTAACGACATAACCGTTTAAATCAACAATCGCGACCGATGTATCGTCACAACTTGTTTCAACGGCTAAAACTTTTTGAATTGGGTCCTTCACAATTATTTTTTTAATTTAGCCAAACGCGATTTAGACTTTTTTCCTGCGTCGGTTGAAGCGTAGTTTGCAGCCACTTCTTCAAAATAGGCCATGGCTTCTTCTTTCATGCCCAGTTGTTGAAAGCAAATACCGATTTTGTATTTAGCATCAGGAACATGCTTTCCTTTTGGAGTTTGATCTGTGTACTGATGAAAGCTCAGAATTGCCTTCTTCCAGTCTTGTTTAGCATAAAATTCTTCACCGGCTTCCAGCGGGCTTAGCTTCTTTTCGGATTTTTTTGCGTCTGCTTTTTCTGGTTTAGCATTTTTTCCTGATTTATCTTTTTTAGCTAAATCGTCGCTGGATTCCATTCCAGTTGGCTTTGATTCTGCCTTACTATCCGCAGACTTTTCATCTGCCGGAGGATGTATTTCATTTTCCAGCTTCACCAATGCTTCTTGTAGCAGAGTTAACTTTTGATCGTACTGCTTGCGCTCTTCTTCGCGATCTTTAGTCATTGTTTGAAGTTGGTTTTCTAAAACCTCTACACGACCGTTCAATCCCCGGATCAACTCATCTTTTTCATCAGGAGGAGCGGTGGCAACCGCAGCATCAGGAGCAGAACCCTTAACCTGCTGACCTTCCATTTGATTAGAAGCCATTTTGGCGCCGTACACGTTTTCTTGTTCTGATCCGCCAAGTTCTGATCTTGTTTTCAAACAAGAAGACAGAGCCAGCATGAATATCACTAATGTCAGTATTTTCATTAAAGGACCTCACCGTTTCGAAGGCGGATTAAACGGGCTGAATTCTCAGACTTCTCAGCCGCAAGACGGGCTTTATTAAAAAGATCCCGCGCTTGTTCATATTCGCGCTCATTGTATAAAATTTTTGCCTGGCGAAAAGCCTCTTCAGCTTCATACCAGTATCCGGGAGAATAGCGAACAGCCTGAACAGCCTTAGCAGCTTTAATTGCGGTATCTGCCAAAGCATATTCCGTAAGTGGTGGCGACGTATGCACGCAGCTTACAGTCGCCATTACGAGAACGAAAATAAAGATCTTCGCTGCTGTCTTTAACATTTAACCTTTATTTTTTTGAAGGTACAAAGTTTGCGCGGCGGTTTTGTGCCATTTCTTCTTCAGCATCACCACTTGCAATCAGTTTTTCTTTTCCATAACTGGTTGTAGATAAGCGGTCACCGGGGATTCCAAGTTTTTGCAACATTTGCTTAACCGAATTTGCGCGGCGTTCGCCCAATGAAAGATTATACTCAATCGAACCGCGCTGATCGCAGTGGCCTTCAATTAGCATTTTCACATCGGAGTTCTTTTTTAACCACTCCGCGTTTGCGTTCAACTTCTTTTGTTCGTCATCAGTTAGCGTCGATTTGTCGTATTCAAAGCGTACAGTTTGCAGACCTTCAATTGATCCGCTATCGCTGCCCTTTGGCGAAAAATCCATTGCAGACGATTCAACTTTTTCAGTTCCGCCTGAAGCCGTTTGTTCGTTACTGACCGGGGTTTCATTTTTTTTCGCAGATGAACAGCCGCTGACTAATGCAAAGACCATTACTGAAAGTAAAATTTTTTTCATTACTAAACTCCTTAGTTGTATATTCTGTAGTAAAAAAATCTGTACAGATGCATTACTAATAATGACAAAGTTTAATTGCCAAGTCACACAATAGTCGACAAAATAATTTCTCTATGAACAGAATTTCATTCTTTATTTATGTTTTTGTTATTGCTTTTTTAGCACAACAAAAACTTAATGCACAACGGATAGGCCATTTCGAAGAAACATGGAATATCATTCGTACCGAACATTTTGACGTTGTGGTCAATTCTACTCAGCTGGACCTAGGTCGATACTATGCAAACGCGGCTGAAAAGGCTTATTCGAATTTATCGACCGTATTCGACAGCCTAACGAATCGCATTGTGATTATTGTGAATGATACAACCGATGTGACCAATGGCTACGCCACCCGGATTCCGTATCCGCACATTATGGCCTATTCCGTCGTTTCAGGAGATCACGATTCGTTATCTGAAGCAGGCGATTGGCCGCAAATACTGCTGACTCACGAATTAACCCACATTCTGCAATTCGAACCCGCCAGTGGATTTTACTCTCTGTTGAGACCGGTATTTGGAACCATCGTTGCACCGAACATGCTAATGCCTGCTTGGTGGAAGGAAGGCATGGCCGTAGAAATGGAAACGCAGTTTTCCAACACCGGTCGTTCACGCTCAACTTTTCAAAACGCAGTCATGCGCGGAATCGTTATAGAAGGCAAACTTGGCCAGTACGATTTACCTCAAAGCAATGAAGTCTTACCATCATGGCCCTACGGCGCACGCCCTTATTTGTTCGGTTCACTTTTTTTCAGCCAGCTGGTTTCAGACACGAAAGATATAAAATCCATTAATTATTTGGCAAAGCGCCAAGGGGAAAGAGTTCCTTATTTTATTGAAGATCCGATTTTGGAGCTCAATGCACTGACCTATGAAACCACGTACAACAAAGCCATGTTTGCAGCCGAACAAAATGCACAAAACGAGTCACAACAGTTAAAGAAACTTCCGACAACAGAAGTTTCTTTTGTTGATGAAAAAAGTCAGGGCTCTTACCGCCCGGCCGTCTCTAGCGCTCACAAACTTTTTGCTTATCTGGAAAACGTTAAAGAGATGAACAAAATCCGGGTTCGCGATATCAATGGCGAACAACCTGATTTCGGCAAACTGCCCAGCGGCGAAATTCATAGTTTATTGTTTCACCCAACACAGAAAAAATTGATATATGCAATCACCGACAAAGTGGATTCAGCCTACAAACTTTCTGATTTGCACGAATATGACTTGGACGCAAAAAAGTCAAATCAGCTGACTTTTTCCGGAAGGGTTAGAAGCGCACAGTTTTCTGATGACGGAAAGCTTCTTGTTTATGTTTCTAATCTCAGTGGCAAGACACAAATTCATCTGCTCGATTACGAAACCAAGCAAGAGCAATTAATCATTTCATCTGATTTAAGTTCGCGCTATGAGT
>JANWIU010000168.1 GCA_025449725.1 Pseudobdellovibrio sp. | reverse complement strand
TCGCCTGATTTTTTGATTTCTGCATCGATTCCGCGAGCGACAATATCTCTGGGCGCAAGTGATCCAAGCGGGTGATGCTTCTTCATAAAAGCCTCACCTCGTAAGTTGATAAGTTCGCCACCTTCGCGGGTCAGTTCGGGATCAAACTGGACCCCCCATTTGATAAGATCCTGAATTCTTTCAGGGGCTTGCTCAATAAAATTGTGCACCGCTTCACGACGACAGAGGCCTGCTCCTGCCATGAGGGTGTCATCGATATGACTTTGAAAGCTGTCGCTCTTGTCAGTTACGGCGGCAATCCCACCTTGAGCCATCGCGCTGTTCGTAGACGGAATTTTATCTTTTGTGAGAATCAAAACACGTTTTTGATCGGCCAATTTCAGAGCGAGCGCCAAGGCAGCAGTGCCTGAACCGATAATAAGTACTTCTGTTTCAATCAACATATCAACCCGCTCTGAAAAACTGCGCCTAAATTAGGGCTAAAACTGGGATTTGTCCAAAATAAAATTCATAAGAAGTATTGATTCATAGCCCAAAAAACCACACAATATAGGAGTGGTAAAAGCAGGGATGGCTTCGACAAATAAGACAGGATTAGTCTTAAAAATTGCAATTGTTTTGGTATTGGCGTTGGGCGTGATCTTATACAAGTTCAACGACTTCTCTCGCAATGACAAAACAGTCGCAATGCAGGAACAGCTTAGGAAGGTTGTTCTCAACATTAAGACAAGTGTTTCCGGTCAACTTTCGCAACTCAAAAACAATTTGTCAGGATATGGTCCCAACATTTCTGAATCCAACATTAACTGGGTTCAGTTAGATCCCTTCTTCGCAATCGCTAATGCCCAAAACAATTCCGGCAAATTGACCGTCACCCAAGTTGTCACGCGTTCCAACACTCCGGCAGAAAGATGGAATGCCGCTTATCTTGAGGGAGCACTAAAGGTAAATAAATCCAAAAAGAGTGATGGAATTATTATTCAGCTTTTTAAAGACAAAGCCGGCGCTAAATTTATTTTAGTGCGCTTTCCCACAGGTGATAAAAATGAAGTAGTGCTTGCAAGTACTGCGGATTATTTTCAAAAGTATTTTGATATCGAACGCGGCAGCCGTTACAAATCTCTTTTGATCACGACTGAAAAAATTCTTGCTGGCCATACCGAGGGTGATTACCTGGCCACACCTTCCAAAGAAGCTTCGCTTCCGCCTTCTAAGTACGTCATTGAAAGCGAAGAGATTGTCGGAACCAACTTGATTGCCGTCAGTTACGTTTTGAAAAGCAAAATAGTTCCGCCATTTGCCGTTCCGTGGTCGATCGTGGGATTAATATTAGGAATCGGACTGGTGTTGATCGGGTTAGTTTATTACAACCTTGATAACATTGAGCGCCGGCTTGAGCGATACAAAAAACAAGAACGCGAACAAATTTACAAAGACACTTTGCAGGCCTCGCGCGGCGAAGCCGTACCGGACTTGTCGTCTCTCACTACCGGAAGTCAAGCGGCCGGTAATTCAGACCGAAAACAGTCCGCAGTTGAAAGTGCAGAGGCAGTAACGGAAGAAATTACAAAAACTGCGGTTCCTCTTACCGCCGCAACTTCGCAAAATGAAAATGCCCGTTTTGAAATACAGGAACCTACTGAAGATGAGCCGGACTACTTAAGCCCTCCACAAACAGAATACAGCCAGCCGGCTGCCGTTGACGTGAGCGAAGACAAGCCAGAGCCCGCAATTTACGATTTACTTGAATCAGATTATAAGCCTGAAGATCGAATTAGAAGAAGAAATGAGGCAGCAATGAATCCACGGCCGGAACGGGATGAATACAATATTGAACCTGCCGCAAGTGAACCGGGTGAAGCGGATTCCGTATTGCCACCGGCAGTCTCTCAGGACGCAAGCTTTTTAACACTGGACGAAGAAAGTATCGACCTGGATGAAATTGATAAAGCGTTGGCGCTGGATGATTTTGACCAGGAAGAAAAAGCGTTGAACGTACGTGCAGAAGCGCTAGAAAAAAATCTGCAGCCGCAAAAAGTTAGTTTGTCGCCAACAGGTGCCCCAATTGAAAAGCCGCAATTTGTTTTCGAGAAAAAAGATTTTAAAGTGGATGACATTAAAGTTAATGTCAGAAGACCAGAGCGTTCATGAATATTAGGGATTTCGCTCCTGAATTTACTGTTTTTATTCTATCTCAGGATGCAGATCTTGGAAGTAAGATTAAGTATACTCTGAACGAGTTAAAGTATGAGACTTACTTTTTTTCAGATCCCGAAGAAATGCAAAGACGCGTAGAGCTTTCACCTCCGCACATTGTTGTTATCGATCAGGCCGCTCTTGTAGATTCTTTAGCTGACATTTTTCAGAAAATTTTAAAGGTTTCAGGTGAAGTAAAATTTATCAGTCTTGCGCAGCCTGAAGTGCTTCCGCAGCTCAGTGAATTTAAAAATTATAACTTGGTTCAGATGCTGGACCGGACTCAAAGCGTTTGTCCGGAGCAGGTTGGCCTGTCCGTCGATCAATCTTGTGAAATGCTTTATCGCCTTTACCAGAATGAACAGGTGTATAACCTTTACCGCGGAAGTTCAGACGAACTCGATAGACTTAAACAGGAAGTTGAAAATCAAAAAAAGGGGCCGGAACCGCGGCCGTTTCAGTCACGCATTGCCGATTATCGTTCAGCCGATTCCAAAGAAGATTTGTTGCAAAAGTTTTTCAGTCAGACACCGCAGCAGTCATGGGCCTTTTTAAAATTTGTAAAATCGATCAATTCATACATTCTGGTTACAAGCCAAAACATGCCAGAGACGTGGATTCAGGGATTGTCTTATAAAATTCCGAACTCGGACGCTGATTTTAACAGAAAAATCATGGTGGGTGAGTTCCCGGAAAACTTTTTAAATTATTTGAAGCGTAAGTGGGAAGTCGACATTGTGAAGATTTTGCCACTTGTTTTAAAAGACGATGTTGAAGGAATTCTTGTAACAACTCAGGATATTTCTTCAGAGGTTGCAGAAGATTTCTCGCTGGCCTCGTTGATGTATAATTTAATTGTAAACGAATCACAGCCAAAACATTTCGACGTAGAAGATCCATTGACCGGAATGTTTAACGTTCATTTTTATAAACGCATTCTTGAAAAGGAAGCCGATCGTTCAAAACGTACTTTTGCACCGGTATCAGTTGTTAAAGTTTCGATTGATTCGTTTAAAGAAATTGAAATCAGCCAAGGCCGTGTTTTTTGCGATGAGATGGTTAAGAAGGTTGCCGAAGTCATTAAAAGAACAAGCCGTCTTCCTGACTACACTTGCCGTACGGGTGAAAACGAATTCTCTTTAATTTTGACAAACTGTAACCGCAAAGGCGCGGCACTGCGGGCAGAACGTTTGCGCCAAAGTTTGAAGACAGAAAGTTTTTCTGTTGCCGGGATGGTTATTACGGTCAGCCAAGGCATTAGCGAATATCCTTCATTAACAAAAACGGCCGACACTTTAGAAGAGTCAGCTAAAAAGACTTTGGATTTCATCGCCACAAAAGGCGGAGATAAGATTTGTATTTATAAAGCTCCAAGTGATCATAAACCCGATTTTCAGGTTAATACGTGAGCCGGGTAGTGGAAAACTTTCGCCAGACCGTTACGGAAATCAATCTTGATCATTTATTAAATAATTGGTCAGTGGTTACCCGGTTAGCCGGTAAAGATAGATTTGTCTGTCCTATGGTGAAAGCCAATGCCTACGGGCATGGCGCCTTTCAGGTCGCAACTTGTCTTGAAAGAGAATCTGCGAAATATTTCGGTGTGTGCCTGATTGAAGAGGGGTTAAGCCTGCGTGAAGCCGGTTTAAAGTCTGAACTGCTGGTTTTCGGAGGCTTCGACAAACAAGGTGCAGAAAAAATTCTGGAATACCAGATGACCCCTGTAATCAGTTCATGGGAGCAGCTTAAATTTATTGAATCACTGGCTGATTCTGCTGTGAAGATTCATATCAAGTTTGAAACCGGTATGAACCGTCTCGGTTTTGCCCCTGGCGAAGCGGAAAAAATTTCTGAGTATCTGAAAAAATCAAAAAAATTAAAGCTTAAAGCAATTTTGACTCATTTAGCTTGCGGCGACGATGCCGCCAGCGATGCCGGAATGTCGTCCATGCAATTGCGAACTTTAGCTGAACTTAAAAATTATTTTAAATCGTTTGATGTATTTGCACATGCTTTGAATTCCGGTGGAATTCTGAGTCTTAGTGAAGCTTCAGAAACTTCTGTTCTCAAAAAAGAAAAGTGGGGATTCAGGCCTGGCCTCATGCTTTACGGTTATCAGCCAGCCGGAACCAAGAATGCGGATTTAAAACCTGTCATGAGTTTTAAATCGACGATTCAAACTCAGCGGGCAGTAAAGACCGGAGCAAGCGTTTCTTACGGGGCCACATGGAAAGCGCAAAGAGATTCGCAAATTGCTGTGATTCCTGCCGGGTATGCTGACGGAGTAAAACGCCAGCTTTCAAACAGTGGCTCAGTCACTGTCGGAGGGCAACGTGCTCCGATTATAGGAGTCATTTGTATGGATTTTTTCATGGTCGATTTGACTGATGTCATATCTAAAACCGGAAGAGAAAATTGGCAAAACGAAGAAGTTTTGCTTTTCGGAGAAGATGCATCCGGCGGATTTGTTTCTGCTGACGAGTGGGCTAAAAAAACTAATTCGATCAGCTGGGAAATTTTAACTTCAATTAGTGAACGAGTGCCAAGACGCTTTCACGGAAATGCCTTCGGCAATATAAAGGATTGAAACAATCATGAGTTCAGAATCAGATTCAGAATCAACCACGATTATACAGAAAATTTCCGGAGGCATGGATATGTTCTTCGGTTTTTTCGTGGGTGGGGCCAATTCTTTTGTAAGGGAAGTCGGGTTAGTGACTATATTTGCAACTGAAAGCATTAGGCTTCTATTTGCGAAACCTTATCGTGGTACCGAAATTTTTAAACACATGGAATTTATCGGAAACCAATCAGTCGGAATCATCGCGCTGACGAGTGTTTTCACCGGATTGGCGCTTTCATTTCAGGTTTATCTCGGCTTTAAACTGGTTAATGCGGTTGACCTCGTGGGGCCAACAGTTGCTTTCGGTATCAGCCGCGAATTGGGGCCGGTGCTGACAGGATTAATCGTGGCTGCGCGTGCGGGCGGCGCCATGGCAGCCCGTTTGGGGACAATGCGGGTTAATGAACAGATGGACGCACTTGATGTTATGGGTGTGAATACGAAGCAATATCTGATTGCGCCGCGCTTGATAGCCGCTGTTATTTGCATGCCGCTTCTGACAGCTCTATTTGATTTTATGGCCATGGTCGGATCATGGTTTCTTTGCACAAAATTAGTCGGTCTTGATCACGCAGTATTCATGTCAAAAATCAGCAGCGCTTTAGAAGTCCGCCACATTATGGAAGGGCTTTTTAAGTCTGCAATCTTCGGTTTGATGTTCGGAGTCATCTGCACCTATCAGGGTTTTAATACTTCGGGCGGCGCAAAAGGCGTAGGAGAAGCTACAAACCGCGGTGTTGTCATGAGCATGGTCAGCATTATTATTCTGGATTATTTTTTGATGAATTTAATCCGTATATTTTATTTAGTAACAGGAATTTCCGGATCATGAGTACTGAAAAAAAATCAGAATTTGCAGTCATTCTTCAAGATGTCAAAAAAAGTTTTGACGGAAAAGAATTCGTTCTTAAGGGCATTGATCTTCGGATCCCCAAAGGCACGCTAGCGGCCATTATCGGATTTTCCGGAACGGGAAAGAGCGTTTTGTTAAAACATATTTTAGGGCTCTACCAGCCAACTTCAGGAAGTGTTTCTGTTTTAGGAACGCCACTGGCGTTGTTGGATAATGATGAGCTGACAAAATTTCGCTGTAATTACGGAGTCCTTTTTCAAAGTGCCGCGCTTTTTGATGACATGACTGTGCTTGAAAATGTTTGCTTTCCGTTGGAAGAGCACCGGCGGTTGTTATCAAAAGATGAGGTCTATAAAATCGCTCTGGAAAAACTCAAAATGGTGGGCCTTGACCCTAAACATAATAATAAATTACCAAGCCAGATTTCGGGCGGTATGCAGAAGCGAACAGGTCTAGCCCGTGCGCTCGCCCTAGATCCAGAAATTTTAATCTATGACGAGCCAACAACAGGATTAGATCCCATTCTTACAGAAATGGTAGATAATTTAATCTTAGACACCCACCGGGCTCGTCCTGGAACAACCTCTATCATGGTTTCCCATGACTTGAAGGCTGCTTTCAGAATTGCCGACTATGTCGTAATGCTCGATGCGGGAAAAGTTTTATT
>JANWIU010000167.1 GCA_025449725.1 Pseudobdellovibrio sp. | reverse complement strand
TTATTGAGCGGTACGGCTGACGATTTTTATAAATCCGAAAACGAACTGGTCAGAAAATTTGTGGATAAAGGGATTAAGCACTAGAGATTTACATCTTGGAGACCTTGAGTGAATTTTTTAAAACTGCCAGAGTTTAAAGTCGGAATGCTCGTAGTGGCAATCGGTGGACTTATCGCATTTATGTCGATGCAGGTCAGCGACGACCCCAGCCTTCTGGGCCGTGCAAAAAAAGCCTGGTTTTTGATGCCGACAGCACAAGGCCTTGTTAAAGGATCTGCAATTAAATCTGCAGGTATTCCAGTAGGCGTAATCAAAGATATTTCTTTGCAAGACGGAAAAGCCCGTATTGACGTAACAATTAAAGATGACATCGGTTTAAAGCGATCTGCTGCAGTTGGTATGAAAGCCAATGGTATTTTGGGTGACAAAAGTATTGAAGTTTACCCCGGTGATGAAGGTGATCCTGAATTGGAAGATGGCGGCCAAATCGTCAATGTAAAAACAGGCGGCGGTCTTGATGATGTTATGACCCAAGTTTCAGATCTTGCCGGCAATTTAAAAGAAATCACAAAAAACTTAAAAGAAGCAACGGCAGGAGACGGAACTGACAAGCACATTCTTGGCCGTATCGTCATCAATATCGAAAAAATCACAAGAGACCTGTCGCAAGTTACAGGTGACAACAAAGAACAGATTAAAGAAATCGTAGATCAAGTAAATGAAATCACGGGCACCATCAACGAACTTGTTAACGATGACAGCCCTGAGGGCTTCAAATCCACTTGGAAGAAAACCATGGTTCGCCTTGATAGTTCGATGAAAAATATCGACGAAATCACAACGAAAATAAATAAAGGTGAAGGTGCTATCGGTAAATTGATTTCCGATGAGCAGACCGGCGAAGATATTTCTACCGCTATTGAAGGCATCAGTGGCCTGGTGGATAGCGCCAACAAAATTTCTACCGGTATTGATTTCAACTCAAATTATCTGGGCTCTGTGGGTTCTGCAAAAACAGCTATCGGTATTACCATTCAACCGGGCTTAGACCGATTCTATTACCTCGGCATCATTACAGATCCGGCCGGCGTTGTTGACCGTACCTTGATTGAATACAATCCACCGGGCTCTTCAAGTCAGGTTGAAGAAATTAAAACTGACAAAAACAAAACCAAGCTTTCACTATTTTTCGGGAAGAACTTTTTCGATTGGACACTGCGCGGAGGTTTAATCGAAGACACCGGCGGTTTCGGAATCGATTACCACATGTTCGACCGTAAATTAACAACCAGTATTGAAGCTTACGACTTTAAAGATTTACAGTTAAGAGCCATGCTGACCTACAGAATGTTTTACGGAATTTACTTAACAGGCGGTTACAGCGACATTCTTGATAAAAAAGGCGCGAACTCTGCATTTTTGGGCGCCGGCCTTTTCTTAACCAACGACGATTTAAAACTTTTACTTACGAAATCACCTTTTTGATATGCGAGTACTGGTCAGCACATCGGATAAAACGGGACTTATCGAATTCTTGAAGCCTCTTTCTTCAAACGGGTTAGATCTGGTTTCCACCGGCGGCACCTACGATTTTTTGAAAAAAAACGGATTCTCTGTCAGCGAAGTTTCAGAACTTACAAAATTTCCCGAAGTACTGGACGGCCGCGTGAAAACGCTTCATCCAAATGTTCACATGGGTCTACTCGCAGACAAATACAATCCGGAGCATATGGATCAGATGAAGCATCACCAGGTTAAGCCTTTTGACATGGTCGTTGGGAATCTTTACCCTTTTGAAAAAACAGCATTGAACCCGGAATCTACATTTGAAGACCTCATTGAAAATATTGATATCGGCGGCCCCAGTTTTCTTCGCGCTTCAGCGAAGAATTACCGCTCGGTTATTGTCGTCAGTTCGCCGCAAGATTATTCCTGGATTCAAAAAAAAGTTTTGGCCGGGACAATAACCGATGATGATAGAAAGAAACTGGCATTAAAAGTTTTTTCAATGACTTCTTATTACGATGCCTTGATTGTCAGTAAGCTGGCAGGTGATCAGGAAGACCTAGAGTATCTTAATTTACCTCTGAAGAAGAAGCAGATTCTCCGCTATGGGGAAAACGCGCAGCAAAAAGCCAGCTGGTATATGAATCCGTTACAAATCAAAACTTTAAGTGATGCTCAGATTCATCAAGGTAAAGAGCTTTCTTACAATAATCTTTTAGATTTGGAATCGGCAACTCAGTTGGTACAAAGCATGCCTATGGCCTGTTGTGTAGCCGTTAAACACAATAATCCTTGTGGAGTAGCTGCAGGAAAAACAATTGATGAAGCGGCAAAGAAATCAATTGAAAGCGACCCAAAAAGTATTTTTGGCGGCATCGTGGCCTGCAACCGTCCTGTTGATTTAAAAACGGCAGAGCTTTTTCGTGAAATCTTTCTTGAGTGTATAATTGCACCGGGATTTACTGCGGAGGCTCTTGAATTGTTTTCTTCAAAAAAGAATTTACGGGTTATGTCTTTGCCTTCACTGTCAGCGGTTTCACTTCCTTATGATAATGTTAAATCTGTTTCCGGCGGAGTTCTTCTTCAAACGGCAGACCGTTTTGCATCACCTGAAACCTGGAATTTTCTAGGTAAAAAACCGGATGATGGGCTTCAACAGACTATGGTATTCGGTGAAAGAGTGTGTGCCGCATTGAAAAGTAATGCCATCGCAATCGTTTACCGCGGTCAGTCTGTAGGTCTCGGCATGGGGCAGGTCAATCGGGTTGATGCGGTAAAGCATGCATTTGAACGAATGAAAGAATTTTGCGCGGTCAATGCCGTAGCAAAAGAAGAATTGGTTTTGATTAGCGATGCGTTTTTTCCGTTCCCGGATTCAATTGAGCTCATTGCGGCGGAAGGTCTTAAATGGATTGTTCAGCCCGGCGGTTCGGTTCAGGATGCAAAGGTAATAGAAGCAGCTGGTAAACACGGCATCAACATGGTAATGACCCATACAAGACACTTTAAACACTAAGGCGCAGGATGTACTTACAAAAGAATTCTGAAAAAAAATGGCTTATCAAATCAGAGAATAAAATCCTGGGCCCGTATAGTTTTGATCAGATTCTCGATTTACTAAGGAAAAAGCAGATTTCGATCATTGATGAAATTCGCGATCCTGAAACCCGTTGGCTCTATGTACGGGAAAATAACGAATTTAAAAATATCGTCGAAGAGATCCGTAAAGAAATTGATTCTAAACAGGAAAGTACAAAGACTTTCCAAAGTGTTGCAGGTTTTACCGGAGTTACGACATCCGGGTATGAAGACACCGTTTCAAAAACTAAAACTGACATTGTCTTTGATCAACAGGAAGAAAACACCCAGGCCCGAGATGCTGAAGTAGTTAATGAGACCATCGCACCTCCGGTTGAAAATATTCCTCAGATTAAAATGATGGAAAAAGCAAAACTGTACGGTGTAATGACGGATGAAAACGTACAGGATAAAATCGGTGATTATTCTCGCCGGTTAAAAATAATTGCAGCAAGCATCGTCATTTTGCTACTTACCGCGATGGGGTCTTACTATTATTTCCAATACAGATCAGAAATAAAACGTGAAGAAGAATTGGTAACTCAAGTCAAAAAATTAAAGGCTTATGGTCTTTACGAACTGGCGGCGCAGAAGTATGTAAACCTACCGCCCGTCGCAAGACACAATTTGCTGCCGGTACTGCTTGAAATGTATCCCACAATGCAAAAGACAGGTGCTGCAACCCTTGATGAAATCAAGGAACTTAAGGCCGGCGGATTAACTCCTGAACAGGAAGCCCATGTTGAATTGATTTCATTCTGGAATGCAGCCAAACAGCAAGACATGGTTGAAGCCGAAAATGCATTGTTGCGTGCCAATGTTAAAAAGCAGTCCTTGATACTCATTAAAGAAAACGATGGCTGGCTGAACTATAAAAAAGGTCAGTACGCGAAAGCTTATGATCAATTTAAAATGCTGTTCGACCGAGAAAAAAGCGGGCGATACCTGTTTGGAATGGTTTTGTCTTTCTTTAACTCTCCTCCAGCAGTCAGAGCCGATTTTGGCCGCGAACTGCTCACAAGTTTAGAGCGGTACACACTTGTTTACTTCGATCTGAAGAAAGAACTTCTCATCGGGCAAATTTATTTGGCGAAGCAGATGAATGAAGAGGCGATTTACAATATTTCACTTCGCCAATTTTTTAATACCCCAACGATGATGTCGATGCATTTCAACAGACCTGATCTTCTGATGCCTGACACCTATAATTGGTCTGACCTTGCACCAATCATAGAGGCGATAAAGGTCAATTTAACCGGCGACCAGGCCGCGCTTTTTGAAATGCATAATTTGATTGAGTCCGCAAAACTTAACTCTGCTGATAGTTTTTTAAATAATAGTCAGGGCAAGTTGGCTGACATTAAAATTCTAGCTCAAATGAGTCTCTTACAGTTAAATGCTCAGGGCCGTTCAGCTGAGGTTCTGGCACTTGGAAAATCCGGCACGCTTGATATGACATCCGAACTGAACTCCTTTGTTCTCGCCTATAATCAGATCAAGTCTGATCCATCGAAGAATGTGGGCATCTATCTTAAAAATCTTGAATCTAAGGAATACGTTTTTTATAAAGAATGGCTCGAACTGGAACAGTTAAAAGCAAAAGGCCCTTCGCCGGCGCTGAAAAATTTCTTACAAGATCACTTTTTTACTACCGACAACTTCATTCCGGTTTCTGAGGCCAGAAGCCTGGGTGAATAATGAAATTGGTTTTGTTAGTTACTTTACTTCTGGTTTCCTGCACACAACATCACAAAGAAGTGCCTCCATACTCTATTGAAGTAAACGAAGTGGCAAAAGATGTATTGATTCCCAAGCAGATGCTGAAGGAATTAGATCAAGAGCTGGCAGAAGATTTTAAAAGTAGCCCTCCTCTCTATAGTTTTATTCCCATTCAGGTTAAATTTGATGAGTTACAGGCAGGCGTGTTATCAAAGCCTTCTATTTTATTCAATTTTCCGAAAGGCGGGGGAGCCATCGACTTAAAAGACATCGTCAGTGCTGACGGCAGTTTTTATATGTCATTCCCGGAGTCGCAGTTCGTAAAAGAAAATGAATTGCTTCATATTTATTTTGTCAGCAATAGCCCGAAGAAATCCATTGATGGCGAATCATTCGGAATGGGCTGCGGCAAATGGAATGATTTGAAAAGCAGTTTCAGCAAATTAAAAAAAGCGGACTATCTGAAACTGAACACCAGCAATCTTCGTTATCTCCATGTTGTAGCAGGCACCTTTGTATTTATTTTCAGGCAAGGTAAAAATATTTATTTGAATCAGCTGACCGTGACTGACAGTCGTCATAACTCGTTACTCTGTAACAGTGCAGGTGGCGCATGAGCGACAAACTAACGCCCATTAAAATGCTGACGGATAAAGAACCGATTGCAGATCGTCCTTTACTGGTAAAAGATAAAGTACTTGGCGTAGGTAAAAACGGAAAGTCATTTTTAAGTCTATTGGTTGGTGATAAAAGCGGGCATATTGATGGCCGCATATGGGACCGCGTTGACGAGATCGCCGATACCTTTTCCATCGGCGATGTTGTTTTGGTCAAAGGGTTGGTTCAGGTTTATCAAAATCGAAAGCAAATTATCATTCACAAAATTGAAAAGGCACCGCCGGACTCATTTTCAAAAGATGATTTTCAGATAGAATCCGTTCAAGTAGATGCTCATGCGTTGTTTTCAGAGTTGATTACGATTGTACAAACAGTTGAAGCCGGTCCGATCAAGCAAATCCTTTTAGACAGCATTCAAGACGACGAAATAAAAAAATTGCTGTTAAAGGCTCCGGCTGCCAAATCGATTCATCACGCTCATCGCGGCGGCCTTATTGAACATATTGTTTCGATTTGCAGGCTCATGAAATCAATTGCTGCGCATTACACGCATCTTAATTATGACCTATTAGTCTTCGGAGCCATTTACCATGACCTCGGCAAAGTGTGGGAACTGGAAATCAACAAAGATATGATTCAGTACTCACATAAAGGAAGGCTGCTAGGGCACATGCAATTGGCCTGTGAACTTATAGATAAAAAATCTCAGCGGATTCTAGGATTTCCTGAAGATTTGAGAGAAATACTGAAGCACATCATTCTTTCTCATCACGGAAAAATTGAATATGGGTCTCCTGTTCGCCCGTATATTATGGAAGCTTTTGTGGTGGCCTCAATCGATGAGTTTGATTCGAAGATGGACACGATGTTTTCATTTATCAAAGCCGAGCGTGAAACCGGTGACTCATGGTCCCGTTACAGCGAGCATTTTGACCGTTATTTTTATCTGGAAAATTTAAAAGGAAAGTGGACCTAAATGCTGGAGCTGGTAAAGGCTTATAAGAATTATGACCCTGCAGCAAAATCCTCTCTGGAAATTCTGTTGCTGTACCCGGGTCCCCGCGCCTTATTTTTTCACCGCATAGGACATTTTTTTTACACGTTGAATTTATTTTTTCTGGCACGTTTGATATCAGAGATTTCAAGGGCCATTTCCGGGATAGAAATTCATCCCGGTGCTAAAATCGGACGGCGGCTGGTGATCGATCACGGAACAGGTTGCGTCATCGGTGAAACGGCTGAAGTCGGCGACGACTGCATAATTTTTCATGGCGTCACTTTGGGCGGAATGAAGTTCAGTCCGACAAAGCGTCATCCTACTCTCGGAAACGGAGTTCTGGTCGGTGCGGGTGCAAAAATCCTTGGCCCTGTAAAAATCGGAGATAATGCCCGTATCGGCGCAAACGCTGTTGTTATTAAAGATGTAGCCCCTGGGGCCACCATCGTGAGTCCTGCAAGCCAGGAACTCATTAAAAAATAATTATTTCTTTTTTTCCGGAATGTAATTCAATGGATCTTCCGGCCACGCATGTCGCGGATAGCGTGCTTTAAGTTCTTTTTTAATTTCGTGATACCCTGAATTCCAGAAATTTTCCAGCTGACTTGTTACTTGCGTAGGGCGGTAATTTGGAGCCAGCATTTCAATCGTCATTCTAATACGCCCGTTCAGCAGAACAGGATTAGTTTTAACGCCAAAGAATTCCTGAAGTTTCGCAGAAACCTTTGGGGCCTGTTCGCTTTCGTAATCTATCGAAAGGCTTTTACCACCGGGAAGTTTAAAGGTGTCCGGCATAGACTGAAGCAACTTCTTTATGTCTTCCGGTGTCAAAAACAATAAAAGCGATTTCAAATCAAAAGAATAATACTCATCCAAAGAACTTACAGTTTCGCTGAGGCTGGATTTAACATTTTCCGAAAGAGTCTCCAGAAAAGTAAAATCAGCTTCACTTAAAGACAGTAAATCTTTTTTTCTCTTTAAAAAATCTATCTTTGTTACATAATGTTTGTAATCGCTGTGGTCAGGAAGCAATTCTGCAAAGCTTGTATCTAAAAAGTGCCGAAAAGCTTTTGGCTCTTTCTTTTCATCGACATACTGCTTTGTTGCCGCGGAAACTTCGAAGTAGCCCGCCATCTTCTTTTCGATTTTGTAAATTCTGCGGCTTTCTAAATCCAAATGAATTTCACTTACGGTTTTTATTTCCGTCGAGGCTAACTTATTAAAGTCCTCCTGTGAAAAGCCGATCGCAAAGTCACATTTGGTCAAAGCACTTGATATTTCGCGGCCCGATAACAGCAGGTAATAGTCACTGTCCTTTTGTATCAGGTAAGGGGATAGCTCCAAGCCGCGGCCTAAACTGGAAACAGCAAAATTCTTTTCCTTCTTTTTTGCAATTTTATGAGGAAAAAACTTAAAAAACACAGATATAAGGCTGTCTTTAAAAGTGGCCGAAGATCTTTCTTTCAACGGTATTTTCAAATTCATTAACTGACTTTCAATTCTTTCACCCAAGTCGTTTAACGAAAGCTTCTGCAAATCTACAGCTTCAGTTTGCCTGTCGAAATTAGTGGTTTCGGAAAAAGCCAGCAGACGGCTGGCTTCCTTTTGAAAGCCGCGCTCACTTAGGCTTACAAAAAGTACGCTTTTTTCTATACCCAGCGGGCAGGATTGAACCAATCTTCCCATTGGGGTCATCAAACATGTTTCATCAATTAAATGCCAGGTCTTCATCTGTTCGATGACAGACTTGAACGACTTTTTCGGTCTATCAAGCCAGCTGAATTTATCGGGCTCTGTTACTTCAAGCGACAAAAGTGTCAGAGTTTCTTCAAGTAAATCACTTGTTAAGATTTCGGGTTCGTTTTGAACGGGCATCGAACGCTCATCCAGTTCATGCCACAACTCAAAACAGTAACCTTCGGAAGTTCTTGCGGCCCTTCCTGCTCTCTGCGTGGCTGAAAACTGGGAAATGCGCACCAGTTCCAGTCTCTTAAAGCCGATTTTGGTTTCCGTTACAGATTTCTTCTCAAGACCTGAATCAATGACAAGATCCACAGACGGAATCGTAATAGAAGACTCGGCAATATTGGTAGACAAAATGATTCTTCGTCCGCTACCGGGCTGAACAATTCTTCGCTGCTCTTCCAGTTTGACAGAGCCGTGCAGGATAGCGATCTCAAAATTTTTAAATCGGGACTGAAGATTTCTCTCAACAAAGCGGATTTCGCCCAGGCCGGGAAGAAACACAAGTGTATCGCGTTTGGATTTCGTTAGCCCCGTCTGAAGTGTTTCCACTAAATGATCTACAAACAATTGATCGCACTGTAAACGCTGCGATTTTTTGCTCTTGACGATATGAAGTGGAAAAGGCCGATCTTCAATTTGTATCCACTGGCTGTCAGGTAAAAAATCCAAAATCTTTTGGGCATTTAACGTGGCAGACATCACCACTACCTTGATATCAACTCCTGAAATCTGCTTTTCAAGTGCTGCGCCCAGAGCTAAATCGATGGAACTGGAACGCTCGTGAAACTCGTCAAATATTAGAACCGATATTTCTTCCCAAAATTTTGGGTCAGAAATCTTTTTAAGGAATACACCTTCGGTCATGTAGATCAGTTTAGTAGCAGCATTCGTTTTGTTATCGAATCTTACCTGGTAACCGGTCTGTTGGCCCAAAATCCAATTGTTCTCTTCAGCTACGCGTGCCGCTGCAGAAACCGCAGCAATTCTTTTAGGTACCAATACGATGGTTTTTTTCTTAGCCGCCATAGACAACATAGGAGGAACTCGGGTTGTTTTTCCTGAGCCCGGCGATGCGGTCAGAACCAGATTGGGCGTTTCCGTAAACGAGTTTGCGATTTTTTCAAGATGAGGATCTATGGGCAGCAGCTGTTTTTTAACTGCGTCCATAAACTAACAGCATGAATTCGGCTTTTTCTGATTTAAGCTGGTTTTTCACTTGCGAAGGCCGGCCTTCGTAGGCGGCTTCATCTTCCTGAGAAAGATTAGTGACCAGTAAGATTCTTCGATCTTCCAGATGCAGGCAGCATTCCTCTATCATTTTCTTTAGACGGTAAGGCGTGTCCATAAGAATGAGAGGCTCTTTCGTTTTTTTAAGCTGTAACCATTCTTTTTCACGGGCCTGGTTTTCTGCCGGAATAAAGCCGCGGAAATAAAATTGATTAATCCGTTCTGAACTCAAAGACAACAATCCCATCAGGCTGGAAGCCCCCAGCGAAGATTGCACATTTACCTTATGTTCCCGGCACAATTTAACAACTTGAAACCCCGGGTCGCAAAAACCGGGCGTGCCACAGTCGGAAACCAAAACAACATTTAAAGTTTTGCACAATTCAAACAAAGATTTAACATCGTCGGCTGTAGAGTGCTCATCTAAAACCTCATAACGTTTTGCCTTAATCTCATAACCTTTAAGTAATTTCGATGTTTCTTTTGTCGATTCACAAATGACAACGTCAGCTGCTTTTAGTAATTCCAGCGATCTTAAGGTAATTTCATCAGTTCTGCCGATGGGCGTAGCAATAAGTGTTAACATCAGTTCCTGCCAAAATGTTTTATTCGCTTCAGCTCTTCAGTGACTGTTTGTTTTCGCGAATGAGTCGTATCTAAATAAATGACATCCACTTCCGGACACGACTGCAAAATAGCATTTACGTTAACCGGTTCATTTTCAAAAAAGAATATTTTTTTGTAAGCGGCATGATCCAGTTTTTTAAACCAGTCATGTTTAAACAGCTCATCGTCCTGAGCCTTCTCAGGCTTCAAAAACAAATTATCGGCACCGACGGGGAATCCCCATTTTTTTAATACTTCTAAACTGCCTTTGCCCATTCGGGAATGGTCACGTCCGGTCAGATAATTAATTTCACACCCGGCCTCTAACAGATCTTGAACAAAGCAAACAGCGCCTGGATAAGGTACGTCATAGTGCAAATATTCGTTTGAAAAAAATCGCGAAGACCAGAAATCACGGATGGATTTCAGCATCTCTAAATCTTTTTCTATCGTGTAACCTTTACGAAACAAGGCTTCTTTCAAGCCCCAGTCTTCAGAAAAAACTTCGACTTCTTTGAGATGATCTAATTTGTGCATTTCCGCGTACTCGTGAAGTATTTTTTGAGTGCGAGTGCTGACATTGAATAGGGTAGAATCCAAGTCAAACACCGCCAGAGTGCGTAGATTTTGAGCATGGTTTTGCTTCGCCTGATTCAAGATATCGTTAAGATTGACGGGATTTGCACTCATTTTCAACCGAGTATGTATCTAAGGTAAAAAAAAGAAAAGTCTTTTCTATGAAAGAGGTTGGAAACGGCCTTCGAGTTTGTTACTTTCGACGCAAATTTTGTTAATAAAACTTAACGGGAGAAATATGAAAAATAGTCTGAAGTATTCGTTAGTTATTGCGTTTGCTGCTTTTGCTTTTATGGGTACCGGTTGCACCAAAAAAACTGCGGAGCTGGGCACAGAAGGAAATCCTGTTAAGCTTCACTTTGTTCCTTCAGTGGATGCAAAAGTTATTGAAGACAATTCAAAAACTTTCAAAGATTATTTAGAAAAAAACACCCCGTACAAGTATGAAGTTACCATTCCTCAATCTTACATTGCGGTAGTTGAAGCCTTCGGAACTAAACGCGCTGACGTTGCGGCATTTAACACTTTCGGTTACATATTAGCTCACGAAAAATACGGTGCTGAAGCAAAACTGACGGTGCTTCGTCATGGTTCAGCAACTTATCAATCTCAGTTCATCGTTAAAGCCGGAAGCGCGATTAAATCTTTAGAAGATTTAAACGGTAAAAAGGTCGCATTTGTTGAACCGGCTTCGACTTCAGGCTACTTATTGCCTTTAAAAACTTTGAATGAAAAAGGCATCAAGCCCAAAGAAGTTGTTTTCGCAGGAAAACACGACAACGTTGTAACTATGGTCTATCAAGGGCAGGTTGATGCCGGCGCTACATTTTATTCTCCTCCGCACACAAATGAAAAAGGTGTAGAAGAAATGGAAGACGCACGCCGCTTGGTCTTAACTCAGTTCGCTGATGTAAAAGAAAAAGTTGTTATTCTTTCTGTATCTGAACCTATCACGAATGACCCGGTTGTTTTCAGAAAAGAAATGCCTGAAGAAATGAAAACTAAAATTGCCGATGCGATGGTTGCTTTTGTTGGCACTGAAGAAGGCAAAGCAGCCTTCAAAGCTATCTATGGTATCACTGAAATCAAAAAAGCTACTGACGCTGATTACGATGCGGCCCGTGCAATGTTGAAATCAACAGGTGCCAACGCCGAAGAACTTTTGACTAAGAAGAAGTAATTAATTTCGAACTTTGCGTGGGGGGAAACATGTCCGAGCAGGTTTTACGAATCAAAGGGCTTCAAAAGACTTATCCGAACGGAGTACAGGCACTTAAGGGTGTTAGCTTTGATGTTAAAAAGGGTGAGTTCTTAGTTGTTATCGGACTTAGCGGTTCCGGCAAATCAACGCTTCTGCGATGTCTGAACCGTCTACATGACCCAACCGGCGGAGAAATCTTCTTCTACGATCAGGATGTAACCAGACTTCAGTCGTCTTCAGAAATCCGCGATCTTCGCAAAAAAATCGGAATGATCTTCCAACATTTTAATTTAATTCCCCGCCACACGGTACTCAGCAACGTCTTGATGGGGAAACTGGCTACGACACCAACATGGAGAAGCATGTTCGGATTGTTTTCCGATCAGGATAAAGAAGAGGCGATGAAGTATCTTCGCCTTGTCGGCATCGCAGACAAGGCTCACATCCGCGCAGACCAGCTTTCAGGCGGTCAACAGCAGCGTGTGGCCATCGCCCGTGCCTTGACTCAAAATCCAAAAGTTCTTTTAGCAGACGAGCCCGTAGCGTCGCTTGACCCGGCTACTTGCCATACGGTCATGGATTACTTACGTAAAGTAAATCAAGAACTCGGAATAACTATTGTATGCAATCTTCACTTTTTATCTCTTGTTCGTCAGTATGCCACTCGGGTTATCGCTTTAAAAGGCGGGGAACTTGTATACGAGGGCGATCCACAAAGCATCGACAACGCCTGGTTTGAAAAAATCTACGGTGCCGGCGCAAAAGAAGTTCATATCAACTAAAAGGGGGGCGTAAGATGAAATCATATTTTGTTCGCAGATCTTTGTTAGACGGAGTTACTTTCGCTCTTTTTGTTTGTGTGTTGCTATCGGTACTTTTACAGCCGACAGAAGAACAACTTCTTAACCTGCCGATGATTTCACTTATCTTCTGCGGTGCGATCGTCGTCGGTGGGCTGATCAGTCACCGGTTAAACATGGCCGGTTTAAAAACAATGGGTGAAAATCTTTTTGAGCCCGCCTACGTCAAAGCAAAAACCGAAGCGAAGCCGTGGTACCAAACCTTCTGGGGCTGGCATTTGTTTGCGACCATTCTGGTTCTTTTTATTGTAGGACTTTTTAAAACAAAATTTTCACTTTATGAATTATTAGATGAAGACGGTTTTGCAGGAGCCCAGCGTTTATTCAAGGGTATCTTTTCGCCGAACTGGGCTGTCTTACCTGCTGCTGTTCTGAATATCATCGAAACTATTTTCATGGCGTTCATGGCGACCTTCTTAGCGATTCCATTCGCGTTTGTTCTCAGCTTCCTGGCTGCTAAAAATATCATGAAGCATCCTGCGGCGTATGCGTTCTATATGTTCTTAAGAACAGTTTTAAATGTTATGCGCTCCATTGAAGCGCTTGTGTGGGCGATTATCTTTTCAGTATGGGTAGGGATCGGTCCATTTGCCGGCATGCTGGCATTGATGATTCATTCAGTGGCTTCATTAACAAAACAGTATTCCGAAATGGTTGAAACAGTTTATGAAGGTCCGATCGAAGGCGTTCAGTCTTGCGGAGCCAACAAATTACAAACCATCTGGTTTGCGATTGTTCCGCAAGTCGTATTACCTTACATCTCGTTCACGGTTTACCG
>JANWIU010000166.1 GCA_025449725.1 Pseudobdellovibrio sp. | reverse complement strand
TGTCCGGCGCGAAAGATTTAAGAACGGCTAAACCGGTTATTCCATCCGGAGCTGCCATCACTTCATATCCGTCATCCCGCAAACTCTCTGAAAGAACTTCGCGAATCGGCGACTCATCGTCGATGATTAATATCTTTAACTTGTTTTTTTGTGCATGAAGTTCCATCTGACTAAACTCCCCTAATTTCATTCAACCGGTAAAATCGGAATTTCAACTTGCATCTTGGTTCCCTTTGGTAGGTTATCCAAGGCCCTGATAATTCCGCTATGTTCTTCTATAATACTCTTTACTATCGGTAACCCCAGTCCAGTACCTTTTTCTTTTGTCGAAAAATAAGGTTCAAAAACCCGGGCTTTATCGCGCGGCGGAATGCCTACGCCGTTATCCGCTATTGAAATTTTAAGCACTTGCTGCGCTTTAGCGTACTCTGTTTGAATTTTAATCATAGGTTGCGCCTCTGACTGCACAGCGGCTACTGCGTTATCAATCAGATTTACAAAAACCCGCTTCAACTGATCCGGGTCAAATTTAAATTCGGGCAAGTTACGATCAAGATTAATTTCAAATTTAATATTAGACTGCGTATCAACGTAGATCTGTGCCGTTTTTTCTAAAACATCATTCAGTTGGCCGGGAATGGTTTTAATTTGCGGCATTCTGGCAAACTGGCTGAACTCATTAACGAGAACACGCATGTCATCGACCTGACTGACAATCATTTTTATCGAATCCTGAAAAGCCGGATCAGTAATTTGCCCACCGAATTTTTTCGCGATTCGTTCTGCTGAAAGGCGGATAGGCGTAAGAGGATTTTTTATTTCATGAGCGATACGTCTTGCAACTTCAGTCCAAGCTGCGGCTCTTTGTGCATTTACGATCGGGGTCATGTCATCGAATACAATAATGCGCCCGATTTCTTCGTTTCTTTCATTTTTAAGAATCGAGATATTGACTGAAAGAGGAACCGTTTCGTTCCCTAAATTAATTCTGATCTCTTTTTGCAAAGACATCAGATAATTTTCTTTCATGTTTTTAATGATATTTGAAAAAATGCGGTAGTTGTCTTCGCTCAATAAAGCCTTCACCGGTTTGCCGATGCTGTTAACGGGATCAATCTGAAGCAATTCGCCGGCGCGGCGGTTCACGGTTGTTACTTGCCCGCTCATATCGACAGAAATAACTCCAGCGCTGACGTTCTTAAGAACAATTTCGACATAGCGGGTGTATTGATTCAGATTTGTAATGGTTTGCTGAAGCTCCAGCTCCGATGCAGAAAGATTGCCTATCATCTGATTGAAACTGCCGATGAGGTTATTAATCTCTTCACTGCCCGATTCGATTTCCAGTCGGGAGTAATCGCCGGCTGCCACCCGCTTTGTCGCGCGGCCCAGTTGAACCAGTGGAATTGAAAGCTGCCTTGCCAAATAAAAACCCAGCCACACGGCTGCGAAAATAATAACCAAGGTCATCACAATCAGCATAATGAAGTAAATTGAGCGCAACGGATATTCCACAAGCGAGTTGTTATGGAACTCCTGGTAGGCACCAACGATATCATCGAATTTTGAACCGGGCGCCAGATTCAAAAACTTAGTTACAACAATGACGCCATCTTTTTTAGTTCCTTTGAGAGGCACCATGACTCGCAGTAAATTGTAATCTCCGAAAATCTGAATGGTACTGGCCTCATCGTGATTCAGCAGGCCTTTTTTAAGGAACTCGATGTTTAAAGGCGGAACCGTGTCAGAGTCCAAGTCTGTGTCTTGTGACACTAGCCTTTCAGAGACCAGGTCTCCGTAATACTCAACGGCGTCTAACTTGTACTGATCCCGCATGCGATCAAGAAACTTTTGATTTGCACCCGATGAGTTTTTAATTACAGCCTGCGCTGTCAGACGGGAGTAATCGTATCCGCGCTTCTTTTCGTTTGAAATGAATGTGTCAATGACCTCAGATGCATTTCGGAGAACAGATAGCATTCTTTGTGAAAACCATTTTTCAAAACTGCTGTTCAAGTAAAAAACTGAAATCGTAAAGACCAATAAGGTCGGAATAACTGAAAAGGAAACAAATGACATCAAAAGCTTCGACTTTAAACTGGAGCCGAAAATTTTACTTCGTCTTTCTAGAAATACTTTTACGATATTCCTGAAGATTAAAAACAGAAGTAAAAGGACTAAGATTAAATTTACGTTAACCAGTCCGATGAAAAATAAAACGTAAGAAGAAGGTAATGTTTGCCCTGAACGGAAAATGTAAACTTCAACGCCGATCAAAAATGCCAGCAAAATAGAAATAGTAAAAATAAAAAGTATCTCGCGACGGCGCTTTTTAAGCTCTAGTACCCTGTCTGCAGTTTCTTTTGGTCTTACAAAAGGGTTCACGTAGATGCCTGCTTTTGCTTACGGTACTGAATCAAATCACTGACCGTACCGACCTTCACTCCAAATTTTTCAGCAAACTTCTTAAGGTATTCACTTTTAGCAGCTTCACCTTCTTCATCGAGAATTTCACAAATCACAGCAGCGGGGATCAAGCCCGAAAGCTTAGCAAGGTCAACACTGGCTTCCGTATGCCCTGGCCTGCTGAGCACGCCGCCAGGAACGGCCCGTAATGGAAACACATGGCCCGGAGACACGATATCACTGACGACCGCTTCTTTTTTAATTGCAGTTTGAATAGTATGGGCACGTTCGCGTGCGGAAATACCGGTTGTGATATTACGTGCTGCTTCGATCGAAAATGTAAAGGCCGCGTGATTGGGGTGCGAGGCATGGATGTCCGATTTCATCATTGGAAGGCGAAGGCGGTCGATTTGTAAATCCGTCATCGCCAGACAAACCATACCGCGTGCTTCCTTCAATAGAAAATTTAAATTGGACGCCGACGCAAACTCCGCTGCCAGCATGAGGTCGCCTTCATTTTCGCGGTCACTGTGATCAACAAGAATAACAAAACGACCCTGTTTGAACTCAGTTAAAATCTCTTCGGTGGAGCTAATTTGCATTCTGATAAGTAGTAGCACAGACGCCGCTTAATTGTGGCGTTTGGCGCAAGGCATTAACGACTAATTTAAGGTCTTAATTTCCGAGGCCGAAAGTCGCTCCAAAGCCACCTGATATCGCAATGAAATAGCTCACATCATCGCGCTTAATTTCGGCGCCGGTGGAATCATACTGAGCCTGATCGTATCTGAGATATTTGGCGCCCGCACCCAAAGTTACGCGACCCACATTCAAATTAGCACCGGCTTCACCCAATAATGCATTTCTATTGGAATCACTTGTCCAACGGTAACCGGGACCGGCGTAAACAGTGAGTGGTCCGAGATCATGACTTAAGCGAAGTGATGAATCTAAACCGTTGATCTCAGGCGCGCCTCCCGAAGGAATTCGCTTGAATAGGGAATTTCTCCAGGTGAAAGAATCGGTAAAATTTAAGTTCACGCCCGCGTGAAGTTCTGTATACGATTGCCCGTTGTAATTACCTGCCGAACCTGAAATGTCAAAATCAATGAATTTTTTTGACCGCTCGGTTTCAGTGGCTGCGAAAGTATTTAGGGCTAAAAAAAATACAGCTGTTAATGAAGTGAAAAATTTCATAGGGCCATGTTAACAGCTCAAGTTTTAAAAACAAGAATATTGTCTTTTTCTTCAACCTTAATTTTTGAAAAACTTTTGATTTCCTGACCTATCAATTTTTTAGCGAGCGGATTCAAAACCTCAGTCTGGATCAAGCGCTTCAAAGGCCGCGCACCGAACTGCGGGTCAAATCCTTTATTCGCCAGCCATACACAGGCCTCGTCAGAGAAGGAAATATCAATTTGCTTTTCTTTAAGCCTGTTGACTACATCCTTTAACTGGATACGGACAATGTGAATCATATTTTTACTTTCGATAGGGTGGAATTCCACCACATCATCCACACGATTTAAAAATTCCGGCCGGAAGAATTGCTTAAGCGCCGCCTGTATTGCACCTGAACCTTGCCCGGAACCCAAATTGGACGTCATCACAATAATACAATTTTTAAAATCGACTGTTCGACCCTGACTGTCGGTCAAGCGGCCCTCATCCAGCAATTGCAAAAGCACGTTGAAAACATCCCCGTGGGCCTTTTCAATTTCATCAAACAACACGACGGAATAAGGCTTTCTTCGGACGGCCTCTGTCAACTGGCCGCCCTCATCATAACCTACATACCCCGGAGGTGCGCCGATTAGTCGCGAAACAGAATGCTTTTCCATGTACTCACTCATGTCGATACGTACAATGGCCTGCGAATCATCAAAAAGAAATTCCGCGAGTGCTTTAACGGTTTCGGTTTTACCAACGCCGGTAGGGCCCACGAAAATAAAACTTCCCATCGGTTTATTGGGATCAGAAATTTCAGCTCGCGATCTTCTGATCGCATCGGAAATAATTTGCAGAGCATGATCTTGCCCGACGACCCGGTTTTTAAGATCATCTTCCATACGGAGAAGCTTCTGAGATTCGCTTTCCAGCATTTTTGAAACCGGAATTTTAGTCCACTTAGAAACGACTTCCGCGATGTCTTCCGCATCTACTTTTTCTTTTAACAGTGCAGATGTATTTGATTTAATTTTCTCTTCAAGGTCTTTCAGTTTTTTATCCAGCTCAGGAAGCTGACCGTACTTGAGCTTTGCGGCTTGTTCGTATTGCGCTTCTCTTTCTGCATGAGAAATCTGATTCTTGGTTTGCTCAATATCAGTTTTGATTTTTTTAATATTTTCTATTTGTCCACGCTCAAAGTTCCATTGCTCTTTTTGGGCTTGCGATTCTTTTGTTAAGGTCGCCAGTTCCTTTTCGATATTGGTTCGTCTCTCAACAGAAAGCGCGTCCGTTTCTTTCTTCAAAGCCTCAATTTCGATTTTCAGGCTCAGGATTTTTCGGTCAATCTCATCTACCGCTTCCGGAACGCTGCGATTTTCGATGGCAAGCTTGCTGGCTGCTTCGTCTACCAGGTCAATCGCTTTATCCGGTAAAAATCGGTTAGTAATATAGCGGTGAGAAAGTTTCGCTGCAGCCACTAAAGCTGTGTCGGTAATCTGTACTGCATGATGTACTTCATACTTTTCTTTCAAGCCGCGCAGAATGGTTATTGTCTCATCTACACTTGGTTCTTCAACCAAAACGGTTTGGAAGCGACGTTCAAGGGCCGCATCTTTTTCGATATTTTTTCGGTATTCATCCAATGTAGTAGCACCGATGCAGCGGAGCTCTCCGCGGGCTAAGGCCGGCTTCAACAATTGCCCGGCATCCATTGCTCCTTCGCCTTTTCCTGCGCCGACCAGTGTGTGCATTTCATCTATGAATAGAATGATTTCTCCGGCGCTCTCAGTGACTTCTTTGATAACTCCTTTTAGGCGGTCTTCAAATTCACCGCGGTATTTAGCTCCTGCAATCAGGGCTCCCATATCAAGGGCCATCAATTTTTTACCAATAATGTTTTCCGGCACATCTTTTCTAACGATACGTAGCGCCAGCCCCTCTGCTATGGCCGTCTTACCTACGCCCGGCTCACCGATCAAAACAGGGTTGTTTTTAGTACGGCGTGAAAGAACCTGAACTACGCGGCGGATTTCTTCGTCACGCCCAACAACAGGGTCAAGCTTTCCGGCTATGGCCAGTTCTGTCAGATCACGCGCATATTTCTTTAAAACTTCAAATTGGTTTTCCGGATCTTCCGTGGTCACTTTTTTGTTTCCTTTTATTTTATGAAGAGCATCTTCGATTGCCTTAAGTTGGATACCGGCTTCTTTGAACAAACTCTTCAGCTCACTGTCTGATGATTTCAACATGGCTAAGAAAAGGTGTTCGGTTGAAATCAGTTCATCTGCGTTTTTTTTAGATTCTTGCTGCGAAGATTCAAATATTTTCTGTAAGCGGTTACTGGCAAAAACCTGCGATGTAGACTGCGCCAGCTTAGGAAATTTATTAAAGCGCTGTGACAACAAAGCTAAGACAGGCTTCGGCTTCAGTTGCACTTCTTCTAATAGGCGGGGAACAAAGCCACCGTCCTGCTCGAGTAATTCAAACAAAAGATGCTCGGGCTCAACGACCGAGTGCTTCGAATTTTCAGCCAACTTGGCTGAGGCTTGCATCGCTTCCTGGCTTTTAAGGGTCATCTTGTTTAAATCAGCGCTCATATAGCATTACCTCTGGTCTTAAAGATGAGTTACCTGTAAGATTTGTCAATGTCCCAACCCTCTGAAAAGTCTAAAAAAAGCCCTAAACGCATTGGATGGTCTATCAAAAAAGACGCCATCAATCCCGTTGATTATAGACGCTACAAGTTGCCTATGGCCTGTGAGGACTGCAGCCACTTTAAGGCCTCTAATGAGACCTGCACTTTGGGCATGCCCACAGAGCAGCACCTTCGCCGCAACCAGGAATTATCGTATAACCTCTCTGGCAAAGTAGCCCTTTGTCGGCTTCAGGAAATTGACTAAGACGAGACTCGACATTAGCTCTAGGACGTGACCAGTGTCTTGTTACGGCTCTGAAAACACGACTTGCGAATGATCCAGATTTCCGTTTTTCCCTCTGAAAAATCCGTTTTCTATTCTTGTGTCCTGTCAAGATCCCTCTATAGAACCCGATCAGATTAATACATTTAACTAAGAGGCAGGAAGTCTCTGGAGCAAAGGTATGCTCCAAAACTTTTAATTGAAAAGGAGGCCTCAAGGACGATTTTTATTACGGATGATAATAAAAAAATTATGGATGAACCAAAGGCAAACAAACATGATCGGCTCGGATGCCGTGAATAACTCAAGGAGGAAAGAAATGACACTTTTCAATTAAAAATATTAAACGGAGTTTAAAATGGGAATGCGAATTACAACTAACGTGGCTGCCATCAATGCGCAGAGACAGTTAGTTACAAGTCAGGGAAACATTCAAAAATCAATGGCACAACTTTCCAGCGGTTACAGAATCAATCGTTCTGCTGACGACGCTGCAGGTTTAGCTATTTCTGAAAACATGAAAGCTCAATTGCGATCTCTTGCACAGGCAAAAAGAAATGCTAACGATGGTATTTCACTTGTACAGACAGCAGAAGGCGCAATGGCAGAAATCAACAACTTGGGAGTTCGACTACGGGAATTAGCGATTCAGGCTTCATCCGACACTGTTGGTGAAAATGAACGCGGCTTTATCAATGTCGAAGTTCAGCAATTGAAATCTGAAATTGAACGTATTGCAATGTCAGCAAACTGGAACTCGGTTCCTCTGCTGGACGGCAGTACCCCGGTTTTTGACATCCAGATCGGATCGAACGCGACTGAAAACGATGTGATCTCATATGATGCGTCACAAAACGTAGCCACTTTAGAAGGATTGGGATTACTTGATCTCGACTATTCTACTAAGGAAGGGGCATTGGCAGGAATTGGCGCACTCGACTTCGCTACTCAGTCCGTCAGCGGCATGAGAGCTAATATCGGTGCACTTCAAAACCGCTTGCAATCACCTGTGGAAACCCTTTCGGTTTCTGAAGAGAACATTGCTGCAGCTAATTCACGCATCAGAGACACGGATATTGCACAAACCTCTTCCGAAATGGCCCGAAATCAGGTCATGTTGCAAGCAGGAACAGCAACTTTGGCGCAAGCCAACCAGGCCAGCATGTTGGCGATTAAGCTAATCGGCGGTTAATAGTTTCAGAATCAAATTCAAGAGGGCTCTAAGCCATGCTTAGGGCCCTTTTCTTTTCGCGCCTGGCCATCAAATCTGTGAGCTAAAACTTCGACCTTTGTCTTTAACGATACATATAAAGTCTTTGCATCTACTTGCCGACAATTTCAAAGCTCGTTACTCTCAACTTGTCTAAACTAAAGAGGTATTTATGGCAAAAAAGAAAAAAGCTCCGGCTAAGAAGAAATCGGCAAAAAAGGCCGTAAAAAAAGCGGCTCCTAAAAAGGCTGCTAAAAAAGCGAAGAAAGCAGCTCCGAAAAAAGCTGTGAAAAAAGCCGCCCCTAAAAAGGCTGCAAAGAAAGCCGCAGCAAAACCTGCTAAAAAGGCCGTTGCGAAAAAAGCTGCTCCGAAAAAAGTTGCACCGGTTAAAAAAGCTGCTGCAAAAAAATCGGCTAAAAAATCTGACGACGTTAATACCAGCAAAATGACTCAAGGTTCTTTGATCGCTGACATCGCTTCTGAGTTTGATGATGAATCAGAAATGGATGCAATGGTTGGAGTTGATGATGAAGATGCTCTGACAAATGCAGAACCACTTGAAGACGACGCTGAAAGTGACGAAGGAACATTTGAAAATCTTGAAGATGACGATAACTCTGAAGATCTGGAAGATGATTTAGAAGACGATATCGCCGCCGATAAAGAAGAAGAAGATGAAGACGACGAAGGTTACTTCTAATTTTTAGTAAACAAAGTTCTAGAAAATGAAAAGGAGCCGTGAGGCTCCTTTTTTTTGCTATCTTGTTCCGTCAACGTGTCCCTATTCAAAACAGCTCTACCCTTTCAACCGACGTATCCACATTAGGGCAAATACTTAAAACTAATCTTTAGCCGGCTTCGTGTGAACGGCATACTTTTCGAACTCACCGTACTCATGAAGTTTGTTATAAAGAGTCTTGATCGTGATACCAAGGCCTTGTGCTGCCTGAGTTTTGTTTCCACCGTAGTGTAACAAAGCTTTCAAGATATAACGTTTCTCCAACTCATATAGCGGCATAGAAGGATCGAAGTCTAAAGACTCATCGATCATTTCTGGATTACGGATAGACTCTGGTAAGTCATTAACCATAATCATGTGGCCTTCAGATAAAATTTGTAAACGCTCGCAAACATTTTGTAATTCGCGGATGTTTCCTGGCCAGTCGTATTTTAAAAGAATTTTCATAGCTTCTTCATCAATTGATTTTCCTCGGTTGATGAATGAACTTGTAGATGAACTTAAGAAATAGTTCACTAACATCGGAATGTCTTCTTTACGTCTGCGAAGTGGTGGAGCACTGACAACGATCGTGTTAATACGATAGAAAAGGTCTTCACGGAAGTTACCACGAACTACTTCTTGATCTAACTCACGGTTAGTAGCGCAAACTAAACGTATATCTACTTTAATTGGATCTTTACCACCAACGCGGAAGATTTCGCCTTCCTGAACGAAACGTAAAAGTTTCGCCTGGATAGACAACGGTAATTCTCCGATTTCATCTAAGAATAAAGTTCCACCGTTAGCTGCTTCAGCTAAACCGATCTTTTTATTGTAAGCGCCGGTGAAAGAACCTTTCTCGTGTCCGAATAATTCTGACTCAAGTAATGTTTCTCTTAAAGCACCGCAGTTGATGGCTACGAATGGCTTAGTTTTACGAGAAGACTTCTCATGGATAGAACGAGCGATAAGTTCTTTACCTGTTCCAGACTCACCCATAACTAAAACACTGGCTTGAGATGGAGACACACGCTCAATCATCTTCATAAGCTGAACCATAACATCTGACTTATAGATAATGGTTTTGCTGTCCGCCGCCTTTTGGGTTGGCATCCAGTTAGTTTGGTTCTGACCTTGAGATAACGAACTTGGGAGGTGTGGTAATGCGGTTGCGTTCGATTCAGACATTCGGGGCCACCTTTCAACGTGAGCTAGTTTTTAAGCACTTTATGCACAGTCTCGTTTTGATACGGTGCATTACTGCAGTGCAATATAACTAAGGTCCTGTAGTAATTGCAAGAAAAAAATTTCACGGATTTATATTTATTTCTGGCCTTTATGTGCCTTAAATTGCAGGTGATAATCAATCTATGGGCATTTCATTACTTCAAATTATAGATAACTATCTGAAATATAAAGAGAATGTCCAAAGCTGTTCCCCACTGACAATTAAGGCCTATCGCCGTGACCTGGAACAGGTTTTCGATAATAAATTAAATAATGTTTATAAAGCATCAGAGCTTTGGGCCTTAGGCCGGCCGGCGGTCAGTAAATGGGGACACCTCAGCTTAGCCTCTCGTAACCGAAAAATTGCGGCCTTGAAGAGCTTCTTCGGTTGGCTTTACGAACAGAAGCTGATCGATACGGATTATTCAAATCAAATTCTCTGCCCTAAGGTGCCACGTAAGATTCCGCACTTTCTCTCTGTGGATGAAATCATCAGTGTGCTGAAATTCTTAAATAAAGAAATTAAAGATCAAAAAAATGCAAAGTCTTCACTGCAGCTTTTGAAAACTAAAAGTCTCTTTCTACTTTTATATGGAAGCGGCCTTCGTATCACAGAAGCCTGCACTATGAAGTGGACGCAAATTCGTTTGAATGAAAACAAAATTCTCGTTAAAGGAAAAGGCAACAAAGAGCGCTATACAATAATTCCCTCTTTCTGCATTGAAACACTGAAAGAACTCAAAAATCAGTCGTTAAAAAAAGAGGAAGTATTTGTTTTTGGATCCAGCGCTTTAAATTCCCGACAAGGCTATGAATGGATTCGTCAGCTGGGGCGTCAGGCCGGTTTGCTGAATAGTCTCCACCCGCACGCCTTAAGACACAGCTATGCCACTCATTTGCTATCAAGCGGTACCAACCTTCGCACCTTGCAGAATCTTTTGGGCCATGAAAGCTTACAAGCAACCGAGCGCTACACTCATTTGACTGTGGATCACTTGGCAAGATTAGTGGAGAGCACGCATCCTCTGTCAAAAATGAAAACCGGCTAGTATCACTAAAAACCGGAATCTGCTGTTTTGATATATTGAATTACCAGGGTTTCTATAGAGTCCGTGTATTGCTCTGCCAACTCTTGAATTTCGGCGTACTCAGCCAGTTGGGCAGATTCATTCATGTTTGCTTTCAAAAATGGCGTCATCCAGTTTTCAATGGACACCACACCCTGCTGATACAGAAACTTCAAGCAAAAGTGTAAGCGAAGAACGCGCAAGTTAGTTGCTATAGCGACTGCTACTGCTCGCAGTGAATGCCCCGTTAAATTAAAAAGAAATTCTGAATTTTGATCTCCCTCAAGACTAACGTGGGATACACAGTTTAAAATAAAAAGCGCCAGCTCCAGCTTGTCATAGTCGCTTCTGATATCTTTGAAGTCTTCAATTAAGGAAGCTTCACTTAAAGTTTTCATTTGGGTTGATTCAGGTTTTTCTTTGTAAGTAAAACTTACGAAGTGCAGTGGCTCAAGAATTCCACCACCGAATCTTTTTTTGCTCTTCAGTGCACCTTTTGCAAGAAACGAACTCTTGGCCCCGTCAGTTCCGATCGCATGAACAATGAGGTCAGCTTCACCATATTTTATTTTTTTCAGAATGATGAAACGGTCTTGTTTTTCGTTCAATTTTTCCTCTATAAAAATCGTTTAAATCGTGACTGTTAAATCACGACTAAATCACGTAAATCACGTCTGGCAGTGCTGTGGCCTGAAAGCCACGACAAATGTCTTGTTTTGATAGCCTAACATCAGAGATTGCCTGTTTAAAGAGAATAATCCAGAATGGACCCAGAGGTGACTATGAATAAAATAATTTTTAAATTGGTTTTCGCTATACTTGTGCTGACCCCATTTACATCACACGCACTGGTAGAAGGAAGATTGAGCTACGGAAGT
>JANWIU010000165.1 GCA_025449725.1 Pseudobdellovibrio sp. | reverse complement strand
TATCCTGGCACCTTTTGTAACAAACAGGACCTGGAACCTTTATTTGTAAACAGGACCTGGAACCTTTATTTTTTTAGGCGAATGCCGGTTTCTTCGATAGTAATTAACTTTTTTTTATAAACACTGCCCAAAGCCATTTTGAATTTCTTTTTACTGACTCCGAACATTTTGTAAATAACATCTGGATCGGTTTTATCTGTGATGGCTAGAAATCCGTTATTGTCTTCCAGCATTTCAATTAAACGTACAGCAATATCGTCAGAACCTTTGTTGCCGAATGGCTGTAACAACAGATCAATTTTTTTATCATCGCGGATTTTGGCAACATAGCCCGGAAGCTCTTCACCGTAATGAAGTTCGCGAAACACCTCATTGAAGTAGATGACGCCGGACTGTTTTTTGTTAATTAAAGCTTTGTAACCAAGATCGGTTTTGCCATAAATGATGAGATCTACTTTTTGTTCGACCTTCAAATCACTGGCATCATCGGAAGAAAATTTTTCTAACCGCATGGAAGAGCATGGTCGGCCCTGGCGGTCTTCGTAAATCGCAACGACAACTTCTTCATCCAGCTCTGGCGGATGAGTTTGTTCATTCAAGGGTAAAAACAATTCTTTTTCTTGGCCTTGATCTAAGAATGCTCCGATGGATTGAATCGAAGAAACACGCATTTTAGAGAACTGAATTGTCATAAAAAGTAAGGCCTTTCAAAAAGTATTCCGGCAAGTCACCCGAAGTAAACAAACCACCTAAAGTCGTTATATCTCAACATTATCTCAATATAATATCCAACAGTGGGTTTAACAGAGTTTTAATACACTAATTCAGGGCTTTTTCGCCCTATAATACTCTGCATCACTGCCTGTGAATCTTGATAAGTTTACAGGGGTTTCCTATCCTTACTTTTTGCTCAGGGCCCCTCAATTAATAGGAGAAGAAGATGTCCCTAAAAATGCAGACAAAACTGCCAACTGAACCCGTGCTTTGTAACAACATGATTGCGGGCGATTGGGTAAAAGGTGAAGCGGGTAAGATTGAAGTTCTTTCGCCTTATAACGGTAAAAAAATCGGTGAGGTTTCTGTTCCTAGTAAGCAGCAGGTTGATAGCGCCTTAGATAAAGCTAACGAAGCCCAGAAAGCCTGGGGCCGCACTCCGATCAAAGAACGAAGCACTGTTTTATTTAACTTTCGAAATATTTTACTGAGAGACCTTGAAGACATTTCTCACCTGAAGGCGTCTGAGTGTGGAAAGACATTTGCTGAAGCACGCGCAGGTCTGATGAAAGGAATTGAAGTTTTAGAATACGCGCTTTCAATTCAAAATTTGGATTTGGGCGGCAAGGTTGAAGTGTCTCGCGGCGTGTACTGTGAATACCGTAGAGAAGCCTTAGGCGTGATCGCGAACATTACCCCGTTTAATTTTCCTGCGATGGTTCCGATGTGGACAATTCCGATCGCTTTAGCTTTAGGGAATGCTTACGTTTGGAAGCCGTCAGATAAAACTCCGTTAACGTCTTTAAAGATTGCAAACGCATTGTCGGAAGCGGGACTTCCAAAAGGTGTGTTCACGGTTCTTCATGGTGGTGCAGAAACAGTTGATGCCATCATTGATCACCCGGCTGTTAAAGCCGTTGGCTTTGTGGGTTCATCAAAAGTGGCGAAGATCGTTTATCAACGTGCGACCCAACAAGGTAAGCGCGCTTTAGCATTAGGCGGAGCAAAAAATCATATCGTCTTATTGCCTGATGCAAATTCAGAATTAAGCGGACTTGGCATCAGTGATTCATTTACGGGTTGCGCCGGTCAGCGCTGTATGGCGGCTTCTGTTCTGTTGGCCGTTGGCAACGTTGATAATCACATTCAAAAAATTATTGAGCGCGCCGGTTCATTGCAATTAGGGCAAGACATGGGAGCGCTGATCACGAAACAGCAAAAGGAATTTTTAGTCAGCGCCATTGAAAGAGTAGAAAAAGCCGGCGGAAAAGTTTTATTGGATGGCCGTAAGGCAAAAGTTCCGGCAGGACTTGAAGAAGGTAACTGGCTGGGCCCCACAATTTTTGACAACATTAAACCTGGCAGTGAAGCCGCAACAGTAGAATTGTTCGGTCCGATATTAAGCATCATTCGTTGTAAAGATATTTCAGAAGCCATGGCCATTGAAAATTCGGTGGAATACGGGAACGCCTGCAGTGTTTTTACATCTAGCGGGCCGTTAGCGGACCGTGTAGCACGTGAGGCATCAACAGGAATGGTCGGTGTTAACATCGGCGTACCTGTACCGCGAGAGCCATTCAGCTTCGGTGGAATTAATTATTCCAAGTTCGGCCACGGTGATATCACCGGACGGCACAGCCTGGATTTCTGGTCTAACATTAAAAAAATCACCACTAAGTGGGAAGTACAAACTGACTCCAATTGGATGTCGTAGCTGAAAAGCTAAAAGGATAAGAGGGAATTTTATGTCATCTTCACAATTAGAAAAAGATAAGCGGTCACACCACATTATTCTGGCATCGCAATCGAATTTAAAATTTAAAGAAAGTCTTCCGATCAACTGGGGCGCGCAATCACCGATGGAACGTGGTCCGGTTGTGGCCTCTAATACTGACCACAAAGCCCGTAATGCTATCGGCGGCCACAGCGGAAGTTACACTGTGTACCGCGCGCTTTCGATTGCCAGCGGAAAGTTTCCGCCACTGCATAGACCTGATTTAAACAACACTCATAGCCCTGTGCAACTGGTACCGTATCCGCAATGGAAAGACCCATTAAAAATGGTTACGGTTGACCCGTGGGGTTTAGACCCGCAGTTAAATTTCAAACCTTTGTACGATAAAGGTTATGATATCCGTCCTTCAATTTCGGTGACTCAGGCGCACTTACAAATCCCTGAAATAAACGAGGCTATTGATAAAGGGCGTTTAAAAGTTGACGGAAAAATTATCAAAGAAAACCACGATGTGCGTGTAACAAAAGTTGCCATCGACCCCGTTTGGTATTTACCGGGAATCGCCGCCAGGTTAAATATTGAAGAGGGCGATCTTCGCCGTATTTTGTTTCAGGAAACCGGCGGCATGTATCCTGAATTCATCACACGACCTGATTTAAAAGTTTGGTTACCACCGATCGGCAGTTCGACAGCGTACATTTTTGGTAATGCGCAAGACTTAGCGAACCCGAATGTAGAGCTAACTTGCCGAGTACACGATGAATGCAATGGTTCAGACGTTTTTGGTTCTGATATTTGTACTTGCCGTCCGTATTTAATGTTCGGTATCGAAGATGCTGCACGTACGGCGCAAAAAGGCGGCGTGGGAATTATCATTTACTATCGTAAAGAAGGCCGTGCTTTAGGGGAAGTGACTAAGTTTTTAGTTTACAATGCCCGTAAACGCCAAGAGGGCGGCGACACAGCTGCGACTTATTTTCACCGTACAGAATGTGTGGCCGGAACAGAAGATGCGCGCTTTCAGGAATTCATGCCGGACTGCCTGCACTTGTTCGGTATTTCAAAAATTCACAACTTACATTCAATGAGTAACATGAAGTACGACGCTATCGTTAAAAGCGGTATCGAAGTGGTTAATCGTGTATCGATTCCTGATTATTTGATTCCAAAAGATGCGCAAGTTGAAATGGAAGCAAAAAAAGCCGCAGGATATTTTTCTCAAGAACCTAAAAAATCTAAAGAAGATCTTAAAAAAGTTACTGGCCGGGGTATAGACGAATGAGCAGAAGTTTAGATCTTTCCCAGGCGCAAATCGATTACTTGCTTTCTCCGAAAGCCATTCGCGACCGGGCTCAGAAAATTTTTGAGCTGACTCAACAAGGTCAGGGGCACTTTTCTTTTCATGAAGAAAAATTAAAGCCGACGGTTGATTATGTTCTGACAGTCATTAAAGAAAAGTACCCGGATTTGAAAATTCCTTTTCATTCGCGCTGGGGCCACTTTCGGGCCGGCGGTATTGATCGTGCAAAAAAATTAAGTCTGGAACTGGCGCACTTGTCTCCTCTAGAAAAAGCGCGAACTCAATTAGACTTGGTTATTACTTCGGTTTTACTGGATGCCGGTGCCGGTGCTGAATGGTCTTATCAGGAAGGCCCGAAACGTCATTCTTTTAACCGTTCAGAAGGCTTAGGCGTTGCAAGTCTATACATGTTTTTATCCGGCGTGATGAGTTCTGACCGCAAATCATTGCGTGCTGATGAAAATGGATTAAAAAACGTAACAGTTGAAGATTTAAAAAAACATTTTCAGGTGACGGATCAGAATCCTTTGGTCGGAGTCGAAGGCCGCGTGCAGTTGTTGAATAACTTAGGCACAGCAATGGCGAATAAAAAAATATTTAAAGATGGCCGCCCGGGTAACATCATAGATTACCTATCTGAAAAATGCGGTCACAACATTCCGGCCACAGAAATTCTGCGTGCGGTGTTGGATGGCCTTGGGGTCATTTGGCCAGGCCGCCTAAGCGCTGCAGGCGTAAATTTAGGTGATGTTTGGTCTCATTCAAAACTTGGCGTAGGCGGTGGCTTTGATTCACTGGTGGCGATTCATAAGTTGTCGCAGTGGATGACGTATTCACTGATTGAGCCCATTGAAGAAGCCGGTTTTACAGTAACAGAAGTTGAAGGCTTGACCGGACTTGCAGAATACCGCAACGGCGGGCTGATGCTGGACAGTGGGCTTCTTTCGCTGAGAGATCCTGCCAATAAAGATAAAAAGTGGGAGCCATCGTCAGACTTAATAATTGAATGGCGTGCTTTAACAGTATTATTGCTGGACCGGATCGGTGCTGAAGTGCAAACGGCATTAAAAAAATCGCCGAAGGATTTCCCGTTAGCAAAAGTTCTTGAAGGCGGAACCTGGTGGGCCGGTAGAAAAATCGCCAACGAAAAACGCGAAGGCGGGCTACCGCCACTGAATATTCAAAGCGACGGAACCGTTTTTTAGACTTTATTTTAATAGTAACGAGGTAATAGTTATGTCTGGAAAAATTTTAGTAGTAAATCATCCTTTATTGAAACATAAGCTGGGTTATTTACGTGACCGCAACACGGGCTCTAGTGAGTTTCGTGAACTGATGAAAGAAATCAGCCGAATTCTGGCCCATGAAGTAATGCGCGACTGGACTGAAATGCGCGAAGTGGTTGTAGAAACCCCGATTGCGCAAACTAAAGTTGAAAGAATCGCGAATGCACCGGTAGTGGTATCTGTTATGCGTGCAGGTAACGGAATGTTAGACGCCGTTTTATCGATGATTCCATTTGCATCTGCGGGGTTTATCGGAATTTACCGTGATAAATTTATTAACAATACAGTTGAGTATTATTTTAAAATGCCGGCTGATATCAAAGGTAAAATGGCCATCTTGTGTGACCCGTTGGTTTCGACTGCGGATACGATGATTGCGGCGATTGACCGTCTTAAAAGTTATGAAGTTAAAAAAATCCGTATTTTAACGATTCTGTGCAGTGAATTTGCGATGGAAAAAATTCATAAGTTTCACCCGGACGTTGATATTTTTACTATCAATGTAGAAAAAGAAATTAACGACCATGGTTACTTAGTACCGGGTCTTGGCGACGCAGGAGACAGGCTTTATCAAACTAAATAGCGGTCATCCCAGCGTGATAACACCATTTATTTTGGGCGTTGCCGGTGGCAGCGGTTCGGGGAAGACTTATTTTTCTCGTGCCCTTGTAGATAAGCTGAATGAAAAGTGCCAAGAGGAAGTCTGTGAAATTGTTTATCAGGACAATTTTTATATCGATCAGTCGAAGCGCTTCGATCATGACGGCGGTTCAGTGAATTTTGATCATCCTGAAAGTATCGACTTCAGCTTACTGGCTTCATGCCTTAAAAAACTTAAATCAGGTGAAAAGGCCGATATTCCGATTTATGACTTTGCGACGCATACACGTCAAAAGCATACGCTGACCGCACATCCTAAAAAAATTATCGTGGTCGACGGCATTTTGATTTTTCACGCCGATGAAGTTTGCCGGTTGTTCGATGAACGCATCTTCTTTGAAACTCCGGAAGAGCTACGCTTTCAGCGCCGTCTTGACCGCGATGTAAAAGAGCGCGGCCGTAAGCCCGAAGGTGTTCAGCAGCAATTTATGAAACAGGTAAAACCGATGCATGATCTGTATGTGGAACCGTCAAAGCAATTTGCACATACGATAGTTAAAGATATAGGCCATTTTGAAAACGTACTAAATTCATATTTAGATAAGCTTCACAGAATGTAAGGGATTTCTCATGAACCAACCAAAAGAACACCAGCAAAAAACTCAGTATATGAAACACGCAATAGATCTTTCTAAACGCAATGTAACCAACAATGCCGGTGGGCCATTTGGCGCCGTTGTAGTTTTTAAAGGTAAAATTATCGGTGAAGGCGTTAACAACGTTACCAGTCACAACGATCCAACAGCACACGCGGAAGTTGAAGCTATTCGTGCAGCTTGCAAAGCCCTTAATACCTTTGATCTCAGCGGAGCCGAAATTTACACCAGCTGTGAGCCTTGCCCAATGTGCTTGTCTGCTATTTACTGGGCCAGACTTGATAAAATTTATTTTGCCAACAACAGATCAGATGCGGCCCGTATTCAGTTTGATGATGATTTGATTTACACAGAAATTCCCAAAGATCCCCGTGAACGAAAAATTCCGGCAGAAGAATTCATGCGTGAGCAGGCCCTGGAGGTTTTTGACCTCTGGAATAAATCCACTGAAAAAATTAGATACTAGGTTTATAGAATGCGTGATTCGGTTTCGTTTTATTTAAACGGCGTCAAAAAAACAGTCAGCGGTGAAAACCTATTTTTACCTCTAAGCAGTTATTTACGTTATGAAACTCAGTTAACCGGTACAAAAGTGGTTTGTGCCGAAGGGGACTGCGGCGCTTGCACTGTTATGCTGGCAAAATGGAAGCCGGAATCGGCTGTAAAAGTAACGGCTTCGCCGTACATTGGGATTAATTCCTGTATCGCGATGACATTTGCGATGGACGGCGCCAACCTAGTGACTGTCGAAGGTCTTAAAGAAAATAACGAACTTTGTGAAGTGCAGTGTTCAATGGTTCGCAATTTCGGCGGGCAGTGCGGCTTTTGCACGCCGGGTTTTGTGATGGCGATCACCAACATGTTTGAACATAAAAAAAATCCCACTGAACAGAACGCAAAAAACTACTTAACCGGTAACCTTTGTCGCTGCACCGGTTATCAGCCCATTATTAAATCGGCTTTAGATGTGGATATTGCGAAACATAATACTTTAAATAAAAAATATCCTTTAAAGCCGGTATCGCAGATGACAGAGGGTGTTTTAGTAAAAACGGCATTCGCGGAATACTTTGCTCCTGTCACAATTGAGGAAGCGTGCAAATATAAATCAGAAAATCCTGAGTGCACTATTTTTTCCGGTGCCACGGATTTAGGTGTGCAGTTCAATAAAGGCCATATCCGTCCGAAGAAAATTTTAAGTTTGCATCTTATTCCGGAAATGTATGTGTCTTCGGTATCTGAAAAAGTTGTAATCGTTGGTGCAAGAGTAACTTTATCTGAATTGCAGAAGCTCATTGAAAAAGAAGTGCCGTCTCTGGACCGTTTTTTAAATATTTTTGCTTCTCCGCAAATTAAAAACTCCGCTACCTTGGTAGGTAATTTAGCAAACGCTTCCCCAATCGCAGACACGACGCCTGCCATGATGAGCCTGGACGCCAAAGTGACTGTGTACGGGCTAAAAGGTTCACGTAGTATGCCGTTGAAAGACTTTTACGTGGGTTACAAAAAACTGAATCTGCAGCAGGATGAAATCATTACTTCGGTTACGTTTAAGGTTCCACCGACGGACCATATTTTTGAAAACTATAAAGTTTCACAAAGACGTGATCTGGATATTTCTACTGTGAATGCCAGCTTTAATTTTAAGATTGAAAATAAAAAAGTCAGCTTCGCACGGATTTCCCTTGGTGGGGTGGGTGCAACGACACTTAGAATGACCGAAGTTGAAGACAAAATCAGCAATGTGGCCATTGATAGCCAATGGGTTTCGAATACTAAGAAACTTTTAATGGATTCTGTTAAGCCCTTAACGGATGTGCGGGGCCAGGCCGATTATCGTAAAATTCTGGTGGGAAATTTATTTGAAAAGTTCGCGGCTGAAAACCTGCTGGGTAAAAACTGATGAGTCACGGTGAGCACAAAACCACAGCGCAAAAATTAAAAATTACCCATGAGTCTTCGCAGTTGCATGTGGCAGGTACTGCTGAATATGTTGATGACCGGCCCTTTTTAAAAGGTGAGTGTGTCGTTGATGTTTATTATAGTCCTGTTGCTCACGCAGAAATTTTGTCTATTAATATTAAAGAAGCGCTGGAAGTTGACGGCGTATTAGGAATTTACGGATCTGAAGAAGTTCATATGAAAATATGGGGCAATATTTTTCATGATCAGCCTTTTTTAGCTGACAAACTGGTGCAGTACGCAGGCGAAGTTATTTTGATTATTGCGGCTGAAAACCGTGAAGCCCTGCTAAAAGCAAAAAAGAAAATTAAAGTTGAATTTAAAGAACTACCTGCGGTTTTATCTATTCAAGAAGCGCGCAAGCAAAAACTTTTTATCGGACCTTGCCGTAAGATTGAAAGAGGCGAAGTTGATAAAGTGATGGCGTTGGCTCCTCACCGAATTAAGGGTGTGATTGAAATGGCGGGGCAGGATCACTTTTACCTGGAATCACAGGCCTGTATCGCGTACCCAAAAGAAGACGGACAGGTTGAAATACATATTTCTTCTCAGCACCCGAGCGAAGTACAGCAGTTAGTGGCTGAAGCCCTGAATTTAAAATTTAATCAGGTTGTCTGTATAGTTAAAAGAATGGGTGGTGGCTTCGGCGGTAAAGAGTCGCAGGCGGCACCGTTTGCAGTTTATGCTACGATTGTGGCGCGAAAACTTAATAGGCCCGCACGTTTGATTTTAACTAAAGACGACGACATGCAAATTACCGGAAAGCGAAACCCGTTTGAAAACGAATATGAAGTGGGTTTTGATGATAACGGGAAAATTCTGGCGTTAAATTTTGAACTTTATTCTGATGGTGGCGCTTATGCGGATTTGTCTACCGCCATTATGGAACGGGCAATGCTTCATAGCGATAACGCCTACTATGTTCCGAATATGCGGGTGACGGGCCAGGTTTGTAAAACCAACACGGCGCCGAATACGGCGTTTCGCGGATTCGGCGGGCCTAAAGGCATGGTCACGATGGAAAACATTATTGAAGAGATCGCGCTGACTCTCGGTAAGGATTCACTAGATATTCGCGAGAAAAATGTTTATCAAAAAGGTCAAACGACTCATTACGGTCAAGAGATTGATGATAATGTTTTGCCGGAAATCTTTTCTCAGTTAAGAAAAGACGCTGACTACGATTCAAGACGAAAAGAAATTGAAAGCTTTAATGCTAGCGGCGGAAGTCTTGTAAAAGGTATGTCTTTAACGCCGATTAAATTCGGTATTTCATTTACAACCCGTTTTTTGAATCAGGCGAATGCTTTAGTAAACGTGTTACCTGACGGCACTGTGCAGGTTTCAACGGGCGCAACAGAGATGGGCCAGGGTGTAAACACCAAAATTGCCCAGGTAGTCAGTGATAGTCTTGGAATTTCTATCGATGATGTGCGGGTCATGCCGACTTCAACAGAAAAAAATGCGAATACCTCTGCAACAGCAGCTTCAAGCGGCAGTGATTTAAACGGCCGTGCCGCAGAAGTGGCGACAGAAAAGATTAAAGCGCGGCTTTCGCAGGTGGCGCTGCAGGTATTTGCTCGGCCCTTAGAATGGCGCGGACGTAAAGTGGCCGGTGCAGGAACGGTTCCTGAAATTAAGATCGATGACAACGATACGACCTGCAAAGTGATCTTTGATAACAACGAAATTTATGACCCGATGACAAGTCAGCGTATCAGTTTTAAAGATTTGCTATTAGAAGCTTATTTAAACCGTGTTTCGTTATCTAGTTACGGTTTTTACCGTTACCCTGGAATTTTTTATAACAAAGAAACCGGGCAGGGTAAGCCGTTCTTTTATTTCACTAATGGTGTTGCGGTCAGTGAAGTCAGTTTAGACCGTTACACGGGCGAAGTAAAAGTTTTGCGCTCTGATTTGTTGATGGATTTGGGACGTGTACAAATTGAAGGAATTGATTACGGCCAGGTGACCGGCGCATTTGTACAGGGCATGGGTTGGGTGACGACCGAGAAACTTTATTACAACGAAAAAGGTGTATTAAAAACTTATTCTCCAAGTACTTATAAAATTCCGAGCGTTCATGATACTCCACGCGAGTTTAATGTTAAGTTTATCGAAAATCCGCTGAACGAAAGAAATGTTAAGGGCAGTAAAGCCGTTGGCGAGCCGCCGTTAATGCTGGCGATTTCTGTTTGGACAGCGGTAAAGAATGCGCTGGCCTATGATGCGCGTAAAAAAAATAAATCTCAAAAAATTCCGAAACTGAAGTTACCGGCGACGCAAGAAGCGGTTTTAATGAGCCTGGAATCATGAAAATTTTAAAAAAGATTCCTTCAAATCAGGATTCCGTTGTTGTCACAATGGTTGATTACAAAGGCAGTGTGCCGCAAACATTAGGCGCTAAAGCCTTAGTGACAGCGGAGGGCCTGTTAGAAGGAACAGTCGGCGGCGGTAAGGTGGAAGCTCGCGCCATCGAACACGCAAAAAAGCTATTAACGAACCCCATTGCCGAAGCCTGTGAAATCGTCGAATGGAATTTAACCCGAGACATCGGCATGACCTGCGGTGGAGTTGTGAAATTCCTCTTTGAAATTCATAAACCGAAGCTTTGGCACATTGTCGTCTTTGGTGCCGGCCATGTGGCGCAGGAACTGGTGCCGATGCTTTGCAGGCTGGATTGTCATGTAACGTGTGTTGATCAGCGCCCGGAATGGTTAAACCGCATTGAAGAGCAACCGAATCTAACGAAGATTTGCGAAGCTGAACCAAAACAAACGGTAAAAAATTTTACATCAAAAGATTACTTCGTTCTGATGACCCAAGGGCACGGAACAGATTTACCTATACTGGCAGAAATTTTAAAAACGCATAAGCCGCCATACTTGGGTGTTATTGGAAGCAAAACAAAAGCACTGTCACTAAGAGATGGACTGCGTAAATTGGATTTTGACCAGGAAAAAATCAAAAGTTTCTTTTGCCCTATCGGTTTAGGTTTCGGTGACAGCACTCCTGTTGAAATTTCTCACAGTGTCGTGGCGCAATTACTGCAAATAAGAGATGAGCATATTGGTATAAAGCGGGACTCTATTGCAGAATCTGAAAAAGCCACGGAGCAAGAATGAATGTAGATAACGACGGAATTAAAAAAATCTTAACGGAAAACAAAAATATTTGCGTTATTGGCTTAAGCCCTGACCGGAATAAACCCAGTCACTCGGTTCCGATGTATATGAAATCAAAAGGCTACAATATTACCGGCGTTTATCCGCGAGGAGAAGATATCGGTGATGTGAAAGTCTATGCTTCACTTAAGGATGTTCCAGAAAAGGACCGTTACTTTGTGAATGTGTTTCGCCGTTCAGAAGCGATTCCTGAGGTGGTCGACGAAGTCCTGCGCCTTGGGGGGACTAAAATTCTGTGGCTGCAACTAGGAATCAGCCATCCTGAAGCAGAAAAGCGCGCTGAGGCCGCCGGAATCCAGGTGGTTTCAAACCGCTGTCTACTTATAGAATACCGTCTGCATATGTAAAAAGAGGGGTAGCTATTTTAGCTGCTTTTGCATTACACTATTAATAATGAGAAAGCTTTTGCACCGCTTTGAACATCCTTGGCAGGCCGAATTATTTCAGGGTCTGTTAAATCAAGAAGGCATTCAAAACTTCACTATTGAAGGCGCACGGGAGTACACAACGATACTAACCGGTATCGGTCAGCCGGTAACGCAACTATTCGTTGATGAATCCGATATGGAAAAAGCTCAGAAGTTTCTTGAATCTTATTTACGCCAATCCCATTTACATCTTGTGGAAGACCTTCCGGAACAAGCACCCAAGAAACCCGAAAACCCGTTTAGAAAAGTTTTGTTTTTCAGTTTAGCAGGCGCAGTGGTATTGCCGGTGATGTTGAACATTTTTGCGGTTTATCACCTGATTAGGTTTTTAAAACTGGAAGATGAAACGCTCTTTAGGAAGTTTGTAGCCGTTTCGGTTGTTATAGCAGGTTGGTCAGGCACCATTGCGCTGCTTTATATTGCCATGTCGCATTTTTTTGAATTTTAATAAGGTAATGTGTACATGAAACTAAGGCTGAATGCCTGGTTTCTCAGAAGGTGCTGTGCCGTTTCCGAATTTTCCGATCTATAAGAAAACTCAACTGAAATATTATCGCCTGTTTTGAAGTTTTGACGATAAATAAGTCCGGCAAAATATGCGGAGTTGTTGGTGACCACTTCTGAATTTGAGATTATTTCAAGCCCCAAATCAAGGCCAACAGATGCCTCAGGGGTATCGTAGAAGAAATTTTTCATTCCAAGTGTTGCAGAAGGTGATGGGTTATTTTTTAAAATATAGTTTCCGGTATCAGAATTTTGTAAAAAATAATAGTGAGGGTGGTAATTTAAGGAGAAGTCAAAATAGTTGTCCTGGGTAAAAAGGTATCTTAAACCCAACGAAAACGCGCCTTGGTCTTTTTCGCTTTCGTCTATGTTAGGAATAACCAAATCATTCTCCGGAGAGTAGTGGTGGCTAAGCATCGCCATAGTACGTACACTGACGTTATCGTTTAATGCCTTTACGTATTCAAGACCCAGGTTTAGATCAGAGCTTGTCGTAAAGTTAATTGTGGCAAGGGTGCCTCGCTCTTCTGCATCGAAATTATTTGTGTTATATTTTGCAAAAACGCTAATGCGGTCATCGGTCCGTTCTTTTAAGGGTTTAGCAGCATCGTACTTCTCAACCTCAATATAGGGACTAAGTCCTTCTGCCGAATCGGCCTCAGCTTCAGCTTCTTCAGCAGCCTGAACTTCTTCAGCGGTCTTAGCTTTGGGTTGGGCAGCAGTTTTTTTGGCAGTTTGGGAAATAGCCGGAAACGAAACTAAGATGATGACGATCAAAGATGATAAAGCTCTAAACATAGAACAAGATTAAACGTTACAGCATGATGAAGCAAAGATGATTTATTGGCTTAATCCTAGTTCAATACTTTAGTATCTTTAGTGAATCGTCTCAAACTTATACATTGGCCAGCATTTTATGTCGTTTTGATACAATGACCGGGTAAAACTTACCTGTAAACGAACTAATTCTATCTGAAGTCGCACACTCTTTGCTAATGTCCTCTCGAAACGTTTTTGATTAAGAAACAATAACAAACTTAAAGGAGAATTAAGTGAAATCTTTATTATTAACAGCAGCCGTACTTTTAGCCAGCATTTCGCAAGCAGCAACAAGCGTAGACTTGCCACTTTCTGGTGTCGTCACTGCAATTTACGACTTGCAGATCGCAGTAAAGCCAGAAGCTGCTAACTTAAATATCGTTGGCGGTGAGAATGCTCTTTCAGTTGCAACTGTATCTGAGCAGTCGAATGCATTGAACGGTTACAAAATCATGGCTAGGTCGTCTAACGGTTCAGAACTGCGTAACACGACCGACAGCACTAAGAAAACCACGTATACGATCAATTATGACGGAGCTGGTCCAATCACATTGTCGACTTCAGACGCTCAAGTTAAGTCAGTTTCATCTTTACCAGGTTTAACTACTGTTGCTTCAGATGTTAAAGTTACGGTAGCTCCATACGGTACAGCACCTGCCGGTACTTACACTGATACAGTTACTTTCACAATTTTAGCTAACTAAGATTCTGTAAGATACAACTATATATAATAGAGAGGGATCCCGTCAGGGTCCCTCTTTTTTTGGTTAAGAAATTGTAAAAACTTTTGACACTTCTGACGCCAGGACCGTCCCTGTGTATCAAAGCGGGATATTTTAGCGCTCCAAATCGAGTTTAAGTCACTTTTACATGCCGCTGTTTTTGCTTTTATGAAGTTCGAACGAATTAAAAAAACAAAAACTTAAAGGAGACTTAAGTGAAAACAATTATCTTTGCCGCAATGACAGCATTAACAACAACTGCTTTCGCAGCTACTCAAGGTTTACTAACTTTGACCGGTGTAGTAGATGTGCGCTACGAAATCTCATTATCAACTTCTTCTGCATCAGTTAATATCACAGGCGGTGAAGCTAACAGAGTTGTTGCTCAAGCTACTGAAGTTTCCAATAACTTGACCGGTTATAAAATTTTAATGAAGTCTCAAAATGCCGGTCGATTGCGTAACGCATCTGATGCGACTAAATTCGTTGCTTATACAATTTCATATGACGACACGGCTACTCAATATTCATTACTTACGACCGATACAGTTGTAAAACCAGCTACTGCTTTAGCCGGCTTAACTACTGACGTATCAAATATCCGAGTTTCTTTCCCGGCGCAGCCAAATGCACCTGCAGGTACTTACTCAGACTTAATCACCGTTTCAATCTCTGCTCCGTAATTTTAGTACTCCAACAAAAGTCCAGCACGTAAACTTTAACTGGATCGTAGAAAGGACCTAACTGGTCCTTTTTTATTGTCTCAAAATGAGAATCTAGTCCTTCTCCGAGTTAATGAAATCTCGATTTTAGCCGATAATGGTTAAAGACATTAGCGATTGGAGTAGGACGTGAATGCAAAGACCATAGTTATTTCATTGGCCTTTTTGTTCGTACAAAGCGCAACAGCAGCATCTTTTCTGTTATCGGGTACGGTTCCCGACAAAGGTGTTGTAGTTGAAGGAAACGAAGTTTGCCCTCAAGGAAATTCGAAGTTGAAAGTGTATGTACATGAACGCGTTGTTCGTCGGGGACCGCAATCTGAAGGTGCGGTAAATAACAATTCTAAAAAGTGGAAAGAGCTTACCGGCTCACTGAAGTTAGCGTCACATAGTGTGATTAAAGTTGTAGCTCCTTAATTTAATCGTTAAGCTTTAATTATATCGGTATTACAGCAATGTTTTAACATCCGGGATGCAACATGAAAAACCACAGCCTTCTTTCATTTTTAATTATAATAGTCTCGGTCTTTCATTTTAGGGCCGAAGCTTTTCGTCTTGAACCGATGGTTGTGAACTTTGCACCGGACGGTGCGGGCACATCCAAAATTTTCCGAATTGAAAATGAAGCCAAAGAAAAGATTGCAGTAAAAATTGAAGCCTTTACCCGCGAAATAGATGATAAAGGTAAAGAGAAAATGACTCCGTCTAAGGATTTCAAAATTTACCCCGATCAAATTTCATTAAATGGAAGTGATTCACGTGCGATTCGGGTTGTGTATCTCGGTCCTAAGGATATTGAAAAAGAGGTTTCTTACAGAATCGTTGCCTCTCAGCTTCCGGTTTCTTTTGAAGAAACTAAAAAGCAAACTGGAATTAAATTTTTATTTCAGTTTGTAGCTTCAGTCTATGTAACGGATGTTAATTATTATCCTAAGATAGTCATTGAACCTATTAAACGTATAGATAAAGACACATTAAGAATTTCGGTTGTGAACAAAGGGCAGCGGCACACATTACTAAAAAATGTAAAAATTGAAATGAAAGACAACGCCGGTAAATCAGTGATTTTGGGCGACCTTGTAAAAGACTGGGACGGCGAAAATGTATTGTCCGGTCACCGCAGAGTCTTTAAAGTTAAATCCACATCTGAATTTGATCTGGTAAAAAATCCTCCGAAAGTTGAAATTAAGGACGAGAACGTTTCGCCATGAAAAACTGGGTAAGACTCGGCCTTACGCTGATCACAGTTTTGTTGGCTAGCGTTTCTTACGCTGAACTTATTCCTTTGCGATTAGAGGTTGACGGGGTAAGTCTTGGTGATGTCCCGGCAACTTTAAATGAAAAGGGTCAGCCGGTTTCGTTGAACGGAGCGGTGTTAAGTAAAATTATCGGCCCATTTGTTCAAACAGAGAAGCTTCAAAGAATCACAGTTCTAACTGGTCCAGATGAGTTTATTACAGTCGAAAGCCTTTCGCGAATCGGCATCCTGACTAAATACAATGAAAAAGAATTAAAACTTGATGTTACAGTGCCCTTAGAAATGCGTGCTGTTAAAGATTATCCTGTGGTTTACGGGCAAACCAAAGCCGGTCTTGGTATGGAAGAAAAAAACTTTTCTGGATACTTGAACCTTAGAGGCACCACTTCTTACTCTTCACAGATTACGCCAATCATAAACAACAGTAATAAAAATCCTGCAGAAGGATTCGCTGAGTTAGTGCAGAATTTGGGGTTTGCAACTTTTGAAACAACTGCACGTTATGTTGAGCATGATCCAAAGGCTTTTGAAAGAGTTGATACGTCTTTAGTTCATGACTTTGAAGACAGCCAGATCAGGTTAAGAGCAGGAGACTTCAGTCCAAACACAATCGCCTTTCAATCCGGTCTTGCTGCCGGCGGCTTGCAGATCACTAAGCAATTCAACATTTATCCGCAGAGAAGCCCTCTCAATAGGCGTTCAACATTGGTTCAGATTACCAATAATTCATTACTCGAACTTTTTGTGAATGATATTTTGATTACGCGTGTGCGTGTTTCACCTGGGCCGTATAATTTAAAGGATCTTCCGCTGTTATATGGCCGAAATGTTGTTAAGGTTATTTTGACAGATGACTTCGGTAAAAAAGAAGAATTTATCGTCGACATGTTGTACGACGATCAGATACTGCCTAAAGGTGTAAGCGATTTTGCTTATCAAGTTGGTAAGCCATCTTACTTTTTAGGTAATGAAAAAAAATATTACGATGACAGTTTGAGTTCTCTGTACCACCGATACGGTATTAATGACCAGGTAACTGTAAATCTTAATCATCAGAATTACTTATCTTCTAATTTGTGGGGAGCCGGTGTCGGATACCTTTCGATCATTGGTACAAACTTTTTAGATGTGGCTCATTATACGGATAGCAGTGTTAAAGCCGCTAGCGCCGTTAGATGGCGTTACAATTCGCCTGAAACAAATTGGCCGGCATTCTTGCGGTTTCGGCTCTTAGCCGGTTTTGAGGCGCGATCTAAAGACTTTTTGGCGATTTCACCTGTCGGATTTTCAGCCCCCAATTTTGCAGAAAAATATGACCTTGTTCTTCAAAAGCAGATAACAGATGCCAGCAGTATAAGTGTTGGTGCAACTAAAACAACCGGGCAGAATGCAGGTATTAATGATTTTGAATACCGTGCGGTTTACCAAAATCAGATAGTGAAAAACTGGAGATTTGACTTTTCATACTCAAGACAAGAGCAAGTTCCCGATTCTGATCAGGCGCAAATCACGATTAACTGGACAGAAGATGAAGGGAAAGCCCAGGCTTCTGTGACTCAAGATATTCCAAACAATTTGACGGCGCTTCGATACATGAGAAACAGCCGCTTCAATTATAACGATTTCCAAATGAGTATGTACGGCCAAAGGCAAAAAGACCGTACAACCGGAATTGAAGCTCAAAGTATGGATGTCTTTGCAAGTTACTTTGCTCCTAAGTTTGAGTTATCCGCGCAGGCAAACAGTTCAACAAGAGGTTCTGATCAAAACGGCACTGATCTAACCAACAGCGAGCGATTAAGTCTCGGTACCGCGTTAGCTTGGACGCAAGATAGTTTCAGTATTTCACGCCCCATTGTGGATTCGTTTGCTGTTATTCAAGCTGAAGGTCTTGGTCCTAGACAAAGTTTAACAATTCCTAACGGGTCGGAAGAAGACCGAATCATACTTAAAGGTAACGAGGCTTTTGTCTATGCCAATTTAACTTCATACGTTGATAGACCGGTTAAGCTGGATTCCACAGGGCTTGGTATGGGCAGCAATTTAGAGCGCGAATCTTATATATTGCATCCTAAGTACAGAAGCGGTTTATTTGTTCCTTTGAAAGTTAATAAAGCTCTTACGGTAAGAGGAAAACTGGCATCAAATAACCCAGACCAAGTCGCTTATATGTACGGTAAAATTTTAGATTCCGAAGGAAAAGTATTTTCTAATAACTTTTTTACTGATGAGTCTGGAAATTTCGTAGTTGATGGCTTATCCTATGGTAAGTATCAGATTGAGTTATCTGACACACGACTTAAAAAAATCAACTTTGAGTTAGTCGACATTGGCGAAAAAGGTCGGGCAGAACAAGCGGGAGAGCGTGAAGACAGTGAAGCTTCAGCCTTCCAAATGGGAACTATAAAGATTGAAAATGAGGCGGGCAGATGATGAAGAATAGTTTTATAATAATTTCGTTGTTGTCAATTTTGCTCGGTGTTGAATCGGCTTTTGCTCACTGTGCCGGGTTAAATATTTCTGCTCAATCAGCGCTAGTAAATATGAATACTCAGAATGATAGTCCGATTCAAATTACCGTTTCAAGATCATCTCCTGAAAACAATACCTGTAATTTCATGGTGTTTATTAAGAATAACGGAAGTGAAGTGTATACGACACGTAAGCTTACGAAGGGCGGAGACTCCATTCCGATTCAGTTTTACGATGCCGGTGGTCATGCTCCGGCGAACATAATTAGAAGTGGATCTGAAGCCACTAACACATCTCACGCTCTATTAGGAGCGATTACGAACAATACGTCTTCGGTAAATGTTTATTATTATCCGTATATTGACACTTCGCTCGTAAGACCTACAGGGCCATATATCGATCGTTACAGTTTTCAAATTTATTCATGGGATGGTTCAAGTTTTAGTTCAAGAAGTTCCGTAAACACGAATGCGAGTACTAACTACAAATACACGATTGAAAACAACATGAGTTTGTCGTTAGTAGACAGAGGCTCACTTTACAATGCTGCGGACTTCAATCAGACCATTAACTTCGGCTCACTAACTAACGGTGAGACTATGGGATTTGACCTGTTTTTGACTTATTCAGATGGATATAAACTTTATTTGTTATCTACTAACTCCGGAAATTTGAAGAATACATCTGTTGCTTCGAATAACTTAATCCCGTACACGTTGAAGTTTGACAATTCAATTGTGGCATTGTCGAATACCGAACAGTTAGTTAGACAAGGCACTGGATCTTCTATCAGTGGTGGCACAAAAATTTTAGTTGATGCAACTGTTGGAACAATTGGTTCAGTATACAGTGGTACGTACTCAGACACCGTTACATTTAGAATTGCTGCCCCTTAAAAAAATTAATTCGTGATCGAAAAACTCTTGCAGATGCTGTTTAGTAAAGCTTGAAGCTTGAAAGGCTTAACGATAAAAGCGGAAGCCCCTAAATCCTGAGCCGAAATTTCATCCAGGCTTGAGTGGCCCGAAGTTAAAAAAACCACCGGTGCGTTTTTATCTTTTTGTTTTATTTTTTTTAAGAGTTCCACGCCATCCATTACCGGCATTTGAACATCTGACAGAACAAGATCAAACTTCGTTGCTTCCAGTTCTGCCAAAGCATCTTTTCCGTT
>JANWIU010000164.1 GCA_025449725.1 Pseudobdellovibrio sp. | reverse complement strand
CTGATTGGGGCTGCGTTCGGCATCGGTTTTGTTGTTGGTCCTTTGCTTGGTGGCTTTTTAGGCCACGTGGACCCGGTTGCACCTTTTGTTGGAGCGGCCATATTGAATTTTTTTAATTTCTTGTTCGGATATTTTATTTTGCCTGAATCTTTGGATATAAATCACAGAAGAAAATTAGATTACAATAAACTTAACCCCTTTTCTTCATTAGCAAAATTATTAGAACAAAAACATCTACTGGGATTTGTTGCCGTTTATGGTTTGATGTTTCTGGCAGGTCAGGTTCATCCCAGTATATGGACACTATATACGGAATATAGATTCGGATGGAAGCCGTTAGAAGTGGGGATATCTCTCAGTGTTGTGGGAATCGTCTTCGGCTTCAGCCAAGCGGTGTTGACTAAAAAATTGGTTGCGGGCTGGGGAGAAGTTAAAGCCTTAAAAGTCGGTTTAACCTGTAATGCTCTCGGCTTTTTACTTTTTGCCATTGTCACTCGTGGGTGGATGACCTATTTCGTAATTGCAGGCACATGCCTATCGGGACTGTCTAATCCTTGCTTGCAATCTTTGATGACAAAAAAAGTTGCGCCTAATCGTCAGGGAGAATTACAGGGTGGTTTGGTTTCGATTACCAGCTTGGCTTGTATTCTGGCTCCGCTTCTTTATTCAAACGCCTTTAATTGGGCAACTCATGCGGGACTTAAAACCGATTTGAGCGGACTTCCCTATTTAATTGCTGCGGCAATTGTGATTGTCAGTTGGTTTTTGCTGATGAAAACGTTAAATAGTTCCAATGAAAGACAATTCAACCCGGTTCTATAGACACTATAAAAATAAACCTTATCGCCTGCTGGGCACTGTAAGACACTCCGAAACTCTTGAAGAGATGGCATTATACGAAACCCTTTACGAAAACGATCTGGGCCGTTTATGGGTTAGGCCAAAGGATATGTTTTTTGAAAATGTCGAAATCGAAGGAGTCATAAAGCCTCGATTTGAAAAAGTAAGTTTTGAATTTGCAGTTTATCATCATTTGTCCACTGAACTTTGCGAAGAGATCAGCTCGCTTTACGAATTGTGTTTTAAAAAAACTTTAAATCAAGAAAAGCTGAATTCCGTTCAAACCATGCACAAGTCAATTTTGGTAGTTGCTTGCCGTGAAAAAAACCGTCTGCTTGGATTTAAGCTCGGTTACGGCAAAGACGGTGATACCTTTTACTCTTGGTTAGGCTGTGTGCATCCTGATTTTCGTGGGCTTGGCATCGCCGGAGAGCTCATGACTTTACAACATAAAGAATGCACCAATGATGGATATAAAAAAATTGAAACGCGCACACGCAGCGAATTTTCTTCTATGTTGCGTCTGAATTTACAAAAAGATTTCAAGATCACGGGAACTTTGTTTGACGATTCAGGTAAAATTAAAATTGTTATGGAAAAAAATTTAAATTAGGGGTTTTTATGAAATTATTTTTAGTTACTATCTTGATGAGTTCGTTCGTTCTGGCACAAGATGCTATCGTCGGGCAGTGGAAGACCATTGATGACGAAACCGGAAAACCAAAATCTATCATTGAAGTCTTTGAAAAAGACGGAGCCTACAACGGGAAGATCGTTAAGTTGTTCCGCGAACCAAATGAAGATCAAAATCCAAAGTGTGATAAATGTAGCGGTGACAAAAAAGACCAGCTGGGTCTGGGGATGCAAAACTTAAACGGCTTAAAGAAGGATTCCGACACACATTGGTCCGGCGGCGAAATTTTAGATCCCAAAAACGGCAAAACCTACTCTTGCAAGGCTGACGTCGTCGATGGTGGTAAAAAATTAAAATTACGCGGCTTCATCGGCTTTTCGCTTATTGGCAGAACTCAGACTTGGGAACGAGTAGAGGCTGTTGCTGAAGCAGCGCCGGCAACAGCACCGGTGACTCCGGAAGCGACGGTACCGGCTTCGGGCGACACAACGGCAAAGCCTAATACTGTTAAAGCAACTCCGACAGCGAAAAAATCTGCGAAGAAGAAAAAATAATTAATACGGTGATTATAACTTTAAGAACATTTCGATGGCCGTGCAATGGCACGGATATCCATCACGGGTGCAAATGTAATTTACATTCACCCAGTAATCCTTATGCTCAATGATTTCTTTAAAACCCATATTTTTTAAATACCGCAAAGAAGAATTGTTCGGAGATTCCTTCCAGCAATGAGCAACCACGGCCTTAGCTCCGAGCTTTTTAAAAACTTCCAGCGATCTTTCAGCCAACTTTGGACCCCAGCCTTGGCCCTGAAGTTGCGGAGAAACAAACAAACTTTGAAAATAAGCCGTTTCATTTAATGAAGTCGGCCAAAGATCTGGCCGAAGCTGGCCACCTTTACCGTGATCCCAGTTGCCGGGCGGGAACGCGAGGCGCAGGCCCAAAACTTCATTTGTATTTTCGTCGACTAAAATAAACGAACAGATTTGGCCGGAAGCTGCGACGGATTTTTTTTGATTTTCTACCAGTTCTTCGACGGAATAATATCCGCGGCCAACTGCGTAGTCGGTAAATTTTTTAACACCTTCTATATCGGAATGCAGAAATTCTCTAATGAGCATGAGGTTTTTCTCTTAGCAGATAGCGCGGATTCAATGCAACAACTATCCCGATCAAGCAAAGTATAATTCCGCCGGCCAACAGCCAGGTCATTCTGAAGTTTTCAAATACCATAGATACGCCGATTGCAATAACGGGCGAGACGATGCTGGTGAAGGCAGCTTTGGATGGCCCCATGAGATCAATCAGTTTTAAATAAGCACCGAAAGAAATGACGGTGCCAAAAATGGTTAAATACAAAAACGAAAGAATAAAGCTTGTATCCACGTTTGAAAAAGCAAACGAACGTTGGGTAAACAGGCAGTAAATGAAAGTGAAAATTCCACCGTAAAGCATGCTCCACGCATTATTGGAAGCAATCGGGATCTTCATTTTGCGGCTCTGACTGGAAATCAAATTGCCCGCTGAGGCAGAAGCTGTCGACACCAGGCCAAGAAAAAATCCGTATAGTGAGGTTGGATTTAACTCTGTTCCCAATAATTCATTGTAAGATATTAAAGCCATTCCCAAAAAACCGATACAAGCACCAAGGATGACTTCTTTTTGCATAGGTGTATTAAAAAATATCCGGCCACCTATCATGTTAAAATGCACCAAGGCTGTAAAGGCTAAAGCCAGTAACGCTGATGGTGCCAGGTGGGCTGCCCAGTAGGTGATTTGATAGTTCAGGCAGAACATAAAAAAGCCTTGAGCTAAAAAATTGAAATGAACGTTTTTGTCGAATTTAAGCTGAAGTTTTTTGAATCTGACAAAGCCGAATAAAATCAGGCTTGCCGCCAAAAATCTGTAAAATACCGCCGCGCTTGAATCCAAACTGTGAAATTGATATCCGATGGCGATCCATGTAAGGCCCCAAATGACCGAACAGGTAACAAAGTAAAACAAAGAGATTATTCCTCGTCTTCTTCGATGTCTTCTTCTTCCTCGTCTAAGTCGTCGTCCTCATCCTCATCATCTTCTTCTTCATCAGCATCTTCATCATCCACTATTTCTTCAGAAGCTTCGATTCTAAGTAACCATCCTTCTTCGTAAGGATCTTCTTGAATGATGCCTGGATCTTCCAAAACCTGGGCATTGACTTCAATTACAGTGCCTTCAACGGGAGAAAAAATATCAAGTGGTCCGTCATCTGTTTCGATCGTACCGATCGCAACATCTTCTTCAACTTTTTCTTGTTCAGGAGGTAAATCGACTGAAGTTATTTCTGTGATATCGGCCAAGCCTTCTTCATTGATTCCGATTGTAATAATTCCGTCAGCTTCCTGATACCACATGTGATGTTTGAAATTTTTTACGTCTTCGCTCATTAGATCTCCCGGCCATGAGTTTCAAAAATATTTTTTATTCTGCCCATTTTTTAAATAATAAAAAATAATCAAGCGGATTTAAAAAAAATATTTATTTCCGCTATTCTAACGAAAAAATTATAGCGGTCAAAGCAACTTAAACTGACGCAAACATAAAACTTTGCGAATTTAAAAAGACTTTGATACAAGACTCGAACTTTCCAGCCAGAAACATTTGCTGTCACGATCAGAGGGGGATTAATGACGACAATGCGTTTTTTTGCTATCGGTTCTTGGACCGAAGGCATGTTCCATTTCCAAAAACTCAGACCTTTTGTTGTATCTTACGAACCAGCACGAATTAAAGCTTCAGCCTATCGCTTACCAATTGGATTTCCGGTACTTGTGGCCCAAAATGAAGGCACAGAAGGCAGGCCGGCTCCTTCTGATGAAATTATAGGACAACTGATAGAGCTTAAATTTGACGAAACTTTGCTGGCCTTAATGGACACATTGCATGGCGTAAATCCTGCAGATCCTTCTAAAGGCCTCCATCTAAGAGCGCAGGTCCAAGTTACTAAAAACTCCGGTGAAAATGAAGTCGTACAAACTTACTTCTATAACCCTGCGAAACTAACTGCAAAAGCTACACGCATTGCAGGAGGAGTGTGGCAGGAGTGCCTGGCCCAGAATCCACCGCTAGTAGAGCAACTCACCGAAAAACAAAGAACCTACGTGAAGAAATTGGGATCTGCCAAGGGCCGCGATATTATTCCAATCAATGATTTAAGTCTTTACCGAGAATTGATAAAGCTGGATCTGATCGTCGACAAAGGCCGCCGATTAGCATTGAGTTTATTAGGTAAAGAGGTCTATAACCATCTTGTTTAAAGATGGAAACAGCTGCAGAAACCAGTAAAAATAATTTGTTTAGAGTTGTTCTTGTGGAGCCGGAAATTCCACAGAACACCGGCAATATTGGCCGCACCTGCGTGGGTACAAACTGCGAATTGCATTTGATCGGCCCAATGAGTTTTGAAATCAATGACACGAACGTCAAAAGGGCCGGGTTAGATTACTGGCCCCATCTTAAATGGTTTTATTATAACTCTTATGAAGAATGGTTTTCCAAAGTGGAAGATCCGAGCCGGGTTTTTTACTTCACGACAAAAGTTAAGCAAACTTATTACGATATAAATTACAAACACGGCGATTGGCTTGTGTTCGGTAAAGAAACCAAAGGCCTTCCGCCGGAAATCATCAACGCAAACATGAATACGTCGGTTACAATTCCGCAGCCGGGTCCGGTTCGCAGTTTGAATTTGGCAACCGCTGTAGCTATTGCTGTATATGAAGGCTTCAGGCAACTCACCCGCTAAGTGATACGCTGGACCTAATGCCAGAGGCCAATTAACTTGATCCGTCTTGCTCTATCACACTGAAAACACTATTCTAAATCACTATGGTACAAAAAATTTTAGCGAAGTTATTTGGGACGAGTCACGACCGTGAAATGAAAAAAATTCAGCCTACAGTTGATCAGATCAACAAGTTAGAGCCTGAAATGAAAAAACTTTCAGACGATGCCTTAAAAGCAAAAACAAACGAATTCAAAGAGCGCCTAAAAAAAGGTGAAACCGTTGAACAGATTCTTCCGGAAGCTTTCGCTGTTTGCCGTGAAGCTTCGATTCGTACTCTGGGGATGCGCCATTACGACGTGCAAATGGTCGGGGGAATTATTTTGAACCGCGGTTCCATCGCAGAGATGAGAACGGGTGAAGGTAAAACTTTAGTTGCTACTTTACCGGTTTACTTAAATGCACTGACAGGAAAAGGCGTTCACGTCGTATCAGTAAATGATTACCTGGTTTCCCGTGACTGCGAAGAAATGGGACGGATTTATAATTGGCTGGGTTTATCGACCGGTGTGATCAAGCACGGCTTAACCGATTCCGAAAGACGCGCAGCTTACAATGCAGATATTACTTACTGCACGAATAACGAATTGGGCTTCGACTATCTACGCGACAACATGAAGTTCGATCTTGCTGATTACGTACAGCGTGCTCCGCATTTTGCAATTGTCGATGAGTGCGATTCAATTTTGATCGATGAGGCGCGTACACCGCTGATTATCTCAGGCCCTGCAGAAACTTCAACAGACAAGTACTACATCATTGATAAAATAATTCCATTTTTGAAAAAAGAATTGCACTTCAAAGTTGAAGAGAAATCCAAATCGGCAACTTTGACAGAAGAGGGAAATTCGGAAGTTGAAAAGCTTTTAAAGCTGGATAACTTATACGATCCTGCAAATATTGAAATACTTCACCATGTGAATCAGGCGTTGCGTGCGCATCACTTGTACCGTCTTGACGTGGAATATATGATCAAGGATGGCGAGATCGTTATCGTTGATGAGTTCACCGGCCGTCTTATGCCGGGCCGCCGCTGGAGCGATGGTTTGCATCAGGCCATTGAGGCAAAAGAAAAAGTTGAAGTTAAAAATGAAAATCAAACATTAGCTACGATTACTTTTCAAAATTACTTCAAAATGTACGATAAACTTTCGGGTATGACCGGTACGGCAGATACAGAAGCCGTGGAGTTCCGTAAAATCTATAACCTGAGTGTGACCGTCATTCCTACGAATAAGCCAATTAAGCGTAACGATGAAGAAGATATTGTATTTAAGACTGAAGAAGCCAAATACAAAGCCATCACTCGCGACATTAAAGAGCGGCATGCTAAAGGCCAGCCGGTGCTTGTCGGTACGGCTTCCATTGAAAAATCTGAAACACTTTCGAAGTGGTTAAAACGCGAAGGTGTTCGTCACGATGTTTTGAATGCTAAACATCATGAGCGCGAAGCAGAAATTATCGCTCTTGCGGGCCGCAAAGGTTCCGTCACGATTGCAACGAATATGGCAGGTCGTGGAACGGATATCCGTCTTGGCGGTAACGCCGAAATTTTAGCAAGAAAATCTGTTCCAATGGTTGCGGATGCGAATGATGCCGCAGCTTTAGCTGCAGAGAATGCCGCGCATGCCGACGCGGTAAAAAGATTTACAGAACAATGTGAAAAAGAAAAACAAGAAGTTATCGCGGCGGGCGGTTTAGCTATCGTCGGTACAGAACGCCACGAATCGCGCCGTATTGATAATCAGCTTCGCGGTCGTTCGGGCCGTCAAGGTGATCCTGGTGAATCAAAATTCTATTTGTCACTTGAAGATAATTTAATGCGCATCTTTAACGGCGAGCGCATTCAAAAAATCATGACGATGTTGAATATTCCTGAAGATGAGCCGATCACACATAAAATGGTGACTAATGCCATTGAAGGTGCGCAACGAAAAGTCGAAGGTCATCACTTTGATATTCGTAAAAATCTTTTGGATTATGACAACGTTATGAACCAACAAAGAAATGCGATTTACAAAATGCGCCGTCAGATCCTTGAAGGGCAGCAAATCGAAAGATCATTGTTGGATATGCTGGGAGATGTGGTTTCTGTAATTTTAGATACTCATATACCTCAGGATGCAAAACCTTCTGAATGGAATTTGGAAGGCTTGAATACGGCCCTGATGGCTCAATTCGGGTTTAAAGTGGACGCATCGCCATCGATGAGTGCTGATGCTATTCAAAATGAAATCAGCTCTAAGGTGAAAAAGATTTTTGATCATCAAAAACAAAGTATGGGTCCTTTCTTTGAACAGATTTCTAAGATGATTATGTTAAATGCGATTGATCAGCGCTGGAAAGAGCATCTTTACACTATCGACAAAGTGAAAGAGGGTATTAATCTGCGTGCGTACGGGCAGAAGGATCCCTTGATCGAATATAAAAAGGAAGCTTTCAAAGCTTTTGAATACTTAAGCAATATTATCAAGTCAGAGACGGTTGAAAAAATTATGAGAGTTCAGCTTGTTGCTGATGCTGCGGAGCAGGCGATTGAAAAACTGCGCCCGACCGAATCTGATGAAATTGAAATGAATTATTCTGCACCATCTGATTCAGCAGATTCTTTTCAAGATTTACCCAGCCAGCCACAAGCCGGCCCTCAAGGCGGGGGAATGGCAGTGGATGCGCCGGCCAAACGCCGAATGACGGCGGGCCCGCCACGAGGCGACGACAAACCGCTGAATCGCGCAGACCGGCGCCGTCAAAAGGGGAGATAAATGATTTGCCCAAGTTGTAATAAGTATCAGAAAGTAACGGAAAATAATTTCGGAGCGCTTTATACCTGTTCATCTTGCAAGTCTGTTTATTTTATCAATTTTGAAGGCCAGCCGGAGTACGGTGAAGTTAGCAGTGAAGATTACGAAACAGCCAATAATTTGCAAAACGAAGTCAATCAATCGGCAGTTCAATCGGTACTTCCGCCGAATAATAACCCTGAACCGTTTCCCGATGCAGGCCTTGAACCACTTGTTTCTGTAACTGAAAGCATTGATTCAGGAATGAGTGGAACCCCGGAGACAGGGTCCTACTTGTCTGAGATTTTGGGTGGAGCAAGTGGTGCAGGCGTTAATCCATTTGAAACTGCAATGTCAGAGCCGCAGCCGGCACCTGTTGCCAAACCGGCCCCTAGAGCCGCACCGACGCCGCCAAAAGCTGTTGCCGGTGGAAATTTATTTGCGGATATTGCGCAGGAAATTTCTGATTTCGCTAACACAGATTCTCAGCTTGCGGGCCTTAATTACGACCTCACCATTACCGGGATTGATACGCAAGAGACTAAGGCTTTGTTTAAAGAAGCCATAGAAGATTCAAAGTTCGCGTGGGATGCAATTGAAATTATGAAATCTTTAAAGAATGGCCGAGTGGTTATTCAGCGAATGAGTCCGGCAAAAGCTTTTTTGCTCGCGAAACGTATTCAGTTTTTGGATATTGAACGAACCTGGAAGCAGAATGTTCTTTCGTAAATTATTTCTTACATTTTTATTTTTTTCTCCGTTGTTGCTTCTTGCAGAAGAGGCCGAAAACCAAAAAGCCGATGAGGCTCAAGAGCAAAATTACTCTGGAAAACAAGATCAAAAGTGGGAAGTGGTTCAAACTGAAGTCACTGCATTAAAAGGTAAAATGGAGATGCAGGCCACTATAGTTCAGAACTTAATTTCAGAAAAAAATTCATTAAGTGGACAGGCTCTTCAGCAAAAAATGGAGCTGATTAAAGCTGAACATCAAAAATACGAACGTTTGGTTGTTGATTATAATAAAAAAAATGAAGAATTTATGACCCGTTATCCGGAGCGCGGCCTAAAAGAAAAACGCGTATATAAGCGTGCGAAAATCAAAAGTCTCGATTCATTCGAAGACGATGTCACTGTTAGGGGCCGTATGAATAAGCTCCATAATAAAGTTCTCAAACAATATCCACGCGCCTTCACTGATGAAAAAAACAAAAAAGAGTCTAGCGGCTCTTCAAGTACCACGAAGAGCGCATCCGATGACGTTACGAACGCCATCAAAATAAAAAAGTGATACTCTTTGCTTAATCCGTTATCATTTTCTCAGCAGGTTCAAAGAAAAGTGTGACTTTTATTTTACGTATTTGCCGAACAAAGCAGCAGGAAAATATCGAAGGATTTTAACCAGTTAGATTGCTCCCCGACCTCCTTTGCGTTATACCTATAGGCTACATTTAGAAATTTGATTTTTATTAGACCTTCAGAACTATTAGGGGAGTACACTCATGTCTGAAAATCATGACCATCACAACCAGTCAGGCCTCATTG
>JANWIU010000163.1 GCA_025449725.1 Pseudobdellovibrio sp. | reverse complement strand
TTCTATCTGTCGCGATTTCTGGGCCTCGACACCCCTTCTCCTATGAATTTTACTATTGGATTATTAGGCGGCACTCTCGTCGCCGGCATTATCGGTTTTTTTGTTGAAAAGTTCGCCTACAAACCGCTTCGCAACTCTCCGAAAATGAATGTTTTGATTACTGCCATTGGTGTGAGTATTCTTTTTCAGTTCGGCGGCCAAATTATTTTTGGCGCGGATCCAAAGCGATTTCCAAATTTAATTGAAGACCAGACTTTATTTACAATTATTGATATTCAAATTCACCTGATTGATGTGCTGATTTATCTCGTCAGCTTTTTTTCGTTATCAGTTTTAAGTTTTATTATCTATCATACGCAAACCGGCCGCGCGATGCGCGCGGTAAGCACCCGTCCCGATATGACGCCGCTGATGGGAATCAACAACAGCAAAATTGTTTCAGCTACTTTTATTATTGGATCCGCTTTGGCCGGTGTGGCCGCTGTTCTGGTTTCAATCAAGTATCCTAAGATTGACCCAATGATGGGAGCAAAAATCGGAACAAGCTCTTTTGTGGCAGCGGTCTTCGGCGGCATCGGCAGCCTGCATGGCGCAGTTGTCGGCGGCTTTTTGCTGGGCCTGGGTGAATACTATGTTAACGGTTACGGCGGAAGCACTTACAAAGAGGCCGTTTCATTCGCAATCCTGATTGTGATTTTGTTGTATAAGCCAACCGGACTTTTCGGCAGCACAAGAAAGGAAAAAATTTAATATGAAAAAATATATTATCTTTTTAGCTTGTGTCGTCGCTTTAGGTTCAGCTCTCAATTATTTTACGAACTCTTATATTCAGGCCATTTTTATCAGCTTTATTGTGAATGCAATTATGGCCTTAAGTTTAAACTTCATTACGGGTTTAGCAGATCAGTTTTCACTGGGGCACGCGGGGTTAATGGCCATCGGTGCCTATACCTCAGCAGTGATTAACAAAGAAGTCATGTCGGATCAATGGTACTTTATTCCGGTGGGAGTCCTGATCGCAGCCATTGTTGCGGCTTTTGCGGGTTATTTGATTTCTTTGCCTTCATTTAGATTGAAGGGCGATTATCTGGCGATCGTTACTCTTGGTATGTCTGAAATTGTACGTGTTGTTTTATTGAACTGGGATCACGTCGGTGGCCCGCGCGGTTACAATGCGATTGCGAAATTTCCGGAATTCTATTTGTCATTCGGTTTCGGTGTGTTCTTGCTGGCGCTGACATTCATGGTCATGTACCGGCTGAAGTTTTCGTGGTTTGGCCGTAACCTGTGGGCGATCAACGAAGATGATATCGCCGCTGAAGTCATGGGGCTCAATGTTCCGCAAACAAAACGCCGTGCCTTTGTTATTTCTAGTTTCTTTGCCGGGCTTGGCGGTGGATTTTACGCTCATCACTTGGGTTATATAAGCCCAGGTTCTTTTAGCTTTTTGATTTCGGTTCAAATTTTAATCGCGGCCGTTCTTGGCGGATTAGGATCCTTAAGCGGTTCTATTTTAGCTGCATTTATTTTGACGTTTTTACCGGAAGCATTGCGAAGTCTTCCAACCGGCGTTGATATTCGAATGATTATCTTTCCGATTCTTTTGATCTTGATGATGATCGTTAGACCTCAGGGAATTATGGGCCGCAAAGAACTGAGTTTTGATGCCTTAATGGGGAAATTTAGAAAATGAGTAATAGTCTACAAATAGAAAATTTATCAATTCAGTTCGGCGGCTTAAAAGCCGTTGATGACGTTAATTTTCATATTAATAAATCAGAGCTTTTAGGTTTAATCGGCCCGAACGGCGCCGGCAAAACAACGGTCTTCAATATGATTTCAGGATTTTACGCTTGTGATACGGGTAAGATCTCATTTGAAGGTCAGGACATCACGGCTTGTAAAGCTGATGAAGTGAATCTGCATGGATTGGCGAGAACATTTCAAAATATCCGGCTTTTTAAAAATCTAACGGTGCTGGAAAACGTTTTAATGGCGGCGCAACAGCGTAAGCACAACGGTACATTTATAGACTGGGTAAATTCTTTGTTAAACAACAAGGCCCATAAAGAAATTGAAGCTGGCTTGCGTAAAGAGGCCATTGATTTACTAAAAATTTTTGAACTCGATGTTTATGCCAATGAAACCGCATGCTCTTTGCCATACGGAGCTCAACGAAAACTGGAAATCGTCCGCGCTTTGGCTACTAAGCCAAAACTTTTAATGCTGGATGAGCCGGCTGCGGGAATGAATCACCAGGAAACCGCTGAGTTAAATAAGCTGATTCGTTTTATCAAAGATAAGTTCAATTTAACGATTTTATTAATCGAACACGACATGAAGCTGGTTATGAATATTTGTGACCGGATTGTTGTGCTAAACCGAGGTAAAAAGATTGCCGAAGGCAGCCCTGCGGAAATTAAAAATTCGCCGGAAGTTATTGAAGCCTACTTAGGAAAGCGTAAATAACATGAAGTCAGTTGAAGTTAAAAATTTAGTTGTAAACTACGGTTTAATTAAGGCCGTTAAAGGTATTTCGTTTTCTTTTAAAGCAGGCGAGATCACGTCCTTAATCGGATCCAATGGCGCAGGTAAAACGACGACACTCAAAGCACTGAGCGCCTTGCTACCGCACATGGGTGATGTTCTGATTGAAGCCGGCAGCACATCTGAAAACATCAGCCGATTAGATGCCCCTGGTCGCTTACGTAAAAAAATCGCGCTTTGCCCTGAAGGCCGCGGGATCTTTCCAAACTTAACGGTAACTGAGAATCTGATGCTAGGTGCTTACTTAAATCAGGATAAAACTAAAATCAGTCAATTGATCGAACAACAGTTTGAAATGTTCAGTCGCCTTGCGGAACGCCGCAACCAGTTGGCGGGAACGCTTTCCGGCGGTGAACAGCAAATGCTGGCGATTGGCCGCGCTTTGATGTCTGAACCGAAAATGTTAATGCTTGATGAACCATCTCTTGGTTTGGCTCCAATTATTATCGAGCAGATCTTTCAAAAGTTCGTAGATTTAAAAAACAAAGGCCTTGGCCTGCTTATCGTTGAACAAAATGCGTCGCTGGCGCTTGAGGTTTCTGAAAAAGCCTATGTGCTTGAGACCGGCAACATTACCTTAGAAGGCAAAGGCATTGATTTGTTAAATGATAAACGCGTTATCGAGTGTTATCTGAACTAATAACTTCAACTGTAACGGTCTCTGATAACTTCTCGCCGTAAGATAAATGAGCATAGTCAGCAAACTGCAATGTTAAAGTGTGCTTTCCGGGAGCTAACGTAATCTCAGCTTCCTGTTGCATTTTTCCGTAATGCAAATGGCTTTCGTCCTGTGGAACAGGCTGCCCCGAAGCTATTGGCGTTTTATCAATTAACAAATGGTGATGGCCGCATTTTTTGTTCTTCGGTGCGATGTTAGCTTGGCAAAGCTTCATCCCTTTCATACCGAATTTAATTTTTAACGGAGATGTGACTGTCGCACCGTCTTTAGGTTCGATAAAAAAGATTTTGCGGCTCTCTGTTGAGTGGGCGAAAGTGGTGACTGAAAAAAATAATACCAGAGCTGAGAATAACGATTTCATTTTGTTACCTTCCTTCAAAAGTTGGCTTTCTGTTTTCGGAAATGGCTGTCAGGGCTTCGAAGTGATCATGCGTTCGCTGTGAGATCCCCTGATACGCGGCTAATAAATCCAGACTGACATTTAAATCATGTTGATAAGATATCTTTACAGCTTTTTTACTCATCTGAACGGCTGCAGCGGGAAGCGAAGCAATTTGTACAGCCATAGCCTCAACTTCTGCTTTTAAATTATCTCTTGAAACCAATTTGTTCAGTAACCCGATTTGCAGAGCTTCTTCCGACCGGACTTCGCGGCCCGTCAGTGTAAGCTCCATGGCTTTTGCGAACCCTACGACCCGTTGTAAGAAGAAAGTTCCGCCGTCACCGGGAACAAGTCCTAATTTTACGAAGCTCTCAAAGAATCTTGTGTTTTCTGTTCCAATTCGGATGTCACACATGCAGGCGATATCACAGCCGGCACCTGAGGCGGCTCCGTTAACCATGGCGATGATCGGCTTACTGAAGGCTTCCATCGCTTTTGAAATTTGTTGGATTCCTTGTTCGTAGCGCTTTCTCAGCTCATTGCCTTCCCCGGCGAACATTTCAGACTTGTTCTGCATATTCTTAAGATCGCCGCCGGAACAGAAGTTCTTTCCTTCCCCGGTGAGAACAGTGACTCTTATGGAAGGGTCACTTTCGGCTTTTCGCAATGTCGTAACCAGCGATTCGATGATTTCATAGGTTATGGAATTTGAAGAAGCCGGATTGTTGAGAGAAATCCACAAAATGTGGTCTTTCATTTCTACTTTTAGCATGGGTAGTTCGCTGTATGACATGTTCAACATGCTAGTCAGCGGTAGTAAAATTGGCAAGAGCAACGAATCAGGACTTACCTGCAGCGAAGAGATTTATTAAAATAACACTGTGAGTACACGTATTAAATACGATTCCAACTTAGCAGTACCTAAACCGTATCCGGGCGATGCCGAAGGATCCTTCGTTTTAGGAACGGATTCTGATGTTTTGCAGACAGTTTTAATAAAGTCTACAATTGAAAATGAATTGTTGGGCCATGTTTGGTTCGGACGGAAGACCGCGGGACCGCCGGGCCATGTTCACGGTGGCTGCCAAGCCGCCATTTTAGACGAAATGATGGGGTCAACGGGCTGGTACTTCAAACACCGCGTGGTTGCAGCCAAAATTGATGTGGAATTTTTGCAAATGGTGCCTTATGAAAAACAATACGACTTACGCGGAAGAATTACAAAAATAGATAACAGAAAAGTTCACATTGAGGCGCAGCTTTTTAAAGACGACGTCGTGTTCGCGCAATCCAAAGGCCTGTTTATCATTTTAAATGAAGAGCAGCTAAAGAAATTAGAAATTAATTCATTATAAGGTTGGAGATTGTTTTATTCTCCACTAACCTCTTACCGAAGACGTGCTCACCATAAGTGCTCCAGTGATCCATGTCAGCATAAGTGAAATCGCCGTCAAAAAATATATCTGATGTAGAAAATTTTAATAACCGGATTTTAGATAAGTACGTGACGGCTTCGCTACCCTGATCTAATTTCATCAAGTAATCGTCCAAATCATAAATTTGAGGTATGACCGGTACTTCGGTTTTTCCTGTTAAGAGATTTACCGATCTGAGGTCGATCGCAAGTTGAGGCTGTGGCCCCAGCCAAACCACAGTCGTGTATTTTTTAATTCCTAATAAAAATGTGAGAGTGTTCGCAATATAAAGCGGGTCGATGCGAAGGTTTGCCGTCGTCTGTATCATGTGTAAACCGCTCTGCGTGAAAAAAACGGCGTGAATCGAAGCCCTATTTTTCTTAATGAAATCTGTAATGGCCTGAGTATCGCATTCACGGCTGGATTCTGCCGGCCTGCAGCCGGGTTTTACGATTCCTACTACGAACTCCCGGTTGGAGGTGAAGGCAAAGGCGTTGTACAAATCCATCGCATGGCTGTCTCCTAAAACCACAATGGATTCCGGATACTGCAAAAGACACTTTTGATATCTCTTTTTAAATGCCGGCGTAACATCGGTCGTCCAAAATTTGCACGCACCGTTA
>JANWIU010000162.1 GCA_025449725.1 Pseudobdellovibrio sp. | reverse complement strand
TGTGGGCTGCCAATATCGGTGGATTAAGTTTACTGGCAATCATGTCACTGCTGCAATTAGCGGTATTGCTTCAAGCTATGCCTTTTACAAAAAAGGCACAACTGGCTGAAGCAAAACTTTTTTTGTTAAGCCTGCCGGCCATTTTCTTCTGGGGCGCAATGCATTCTTTCACCCACATCTATATGAAGGAAGCCTCACCCGTACTTGGATTGATGTCTGCACTTGTGACCTTCAGTGTTTCACTTATGATGGGATTTCAACTTATCTTCAGCCAAAAGTATTTAGAGAAAAATAATTTCGAAGTTTTAGCTTCACTGTCAGAAGCATTTAATGAAATTCGCAAAGAAAAAAAGCGGCTATTCAAAATTGCCGCTTTAATTTTTATATTTTCATTTGTTCCGTTACTGGCTATCGACTGGAAAATCGTGTTTTCGCTTACGGCGACACTGTTTTGTTTGAATCATTCGCAGCTGAAGACGGCGTTCTCACGCCCTTGATCAAGTTTTGAATCAAGGTCACTTTAATTTGCAACTCTTCTTTATGCTTTGAATCTGCTTCCAGAGACTGAGCTTTCGTAAAATGCTCGATGGCTTTTTCGTGCTGATTCATTTTTGAATACACATCACCTAGATGTTCAGCGATGATTCCCACATCACCTTGCATTTTATGAGCCTTCTCAAGAACGTCAGCGGCTTTTTTGTATTCGCCTTTTTTGTATAGCACCCAACCTAATGTATCCAGAATAAACGGATCGTTTTTTTCTTTCGCGACAGCTCGACGTGCATAAGCTTCTGCTTTTTCAAGCTGCTCACCCATTTCAGCCCATGAATAAGCTAAGTAGTTCAGTGCTTGCGCATGTTCAGGCTCTAAATCAATAACCTTTTTCATGCTGGAGATCATGTCGGACTTCAAATTCATTTTATCCTGCAACATTCCCATGTGGTAAAAAACCACAGCAGAAGAAGCGAACTTCTCTTGCGCCGATTTCAAAGTTTCTAATGATTTTTTAAAATCATTTTTGTCTTCGTACAGCTGAGCCATAAAGATAAATGCCTGAGGATTGTCTGATTTTGCAGGTACCAATTCTTTTAAGTATCCCAAGCCTTGATCGGGATTGCCTAAAAGTTTACTTAAATAGGCCGCATGCAAACGTGATTCTTCGTAGTAGCCGCTCTCAGCTTCGATTTTAAGATACTGGGCCAGCGCTTCTTTGTATTCGCGTTTTTCTTCGTGAACAGCCGACAGGTAGAATCTAACTTTATCTGAATCCGGTGCAATTTGAAGAATTTCTTCTAATTTTACGATGGCACGGTCATACAATTTTTTATCAATTAAAATAAGCGCCATTTTCAGTTTAACTTGAACCGAATCATCACTGGCTTCATCTAGCATTTCTAGTTGTTGATAGGCTTTGTCGTATTGATTCGTTGAAATATAAAATTGAGAAAGTATTTCAGCAATTTTAGTTTGCGGATGTTCTTTTTGAACACCTTCATAGTATTTTACAAAAGCTTCCAAGCCCTTTTCTTTTTGAACATATTGGCCCATCATGCTGATAGCTTCAAAAAAGTCAGGCTTAGCTTCCATAGCTTTTTTCAGTTCGGCCTTTACGCGAGCCGTTTTCTTAGGAGATTGTTCTGAGTAAACTCTTGCCAGGTAGTAAAAAGACAAATGTTTCGAAGCGAATTCTTTGTCTGCACAAACAGCCTTGAAACTTTCAATCGCTTTCGCGTATTCCTTCATTTCCGTATAGACCGCACCTAAATAAAGTAAGGTTTCCATATCTTTCGGATCTGCCTTTATTAAAGCTTTGTAAATCTCTTCAGATTTTGAATAATTTTTTTGTGAAGTGCTCAACCCGGCCAATAACAAACCAACATCGCGTTTATTTCCTGAGACTTCGTATGCTTTTTCTGCCCAATGAATCGACGTTTCGACATTTCCGGCTTTGTAATACTCAACCGAAAGTTTCTGCATCAATGTTGTTGATGAAGGGTCGTAAATAAGCGCGGTTTTCAAAAGCTCAATCGATTCTGTGCCATGACCGGCAGCAGATTCCAATTCAGATTTCAAAAAAAGAAAGTCAGCTTGCGCCTGATTGTGAAGCGGATCGATTATTTCTGTGTCTTTAATATCAACTGCAGTTGGAACATTCAAAGATGCAGGTGCACGATTACGGTCATTAAATGCGGAATCATAATATTGCTGAGTCGGGCTCGCACACCCAACAGAAAAGAGTAATAAAATAGGAATCAGATATGTCTTTTTTAATCCGCTCATGAACTTCCTCTTAAGAGGTTTATCGGCAAGTATGGCCTGTCAGAGGAGTAGAGTTTGATTAAATAATGTTCAAAATAGGAAGATCTGGCCCTTCGCCTGTAACTTTTTTTTAATTATTTTCAATAAAACTAATGTAAATTGTAATTGCACATAACTATATGTTTTTACACATGATTTTATATATTATTTAGACCTTCGTGGGGTCTAGTTAAGTGTGTTTAGCACCTGCATATGTTTAAATTCGTTATTAAAATTTGTTTTTGTAGGTGCACCGCTTGACATAGGGTGGCGCCGGGACTACTTTGCCTCTGAAGAAAAAGGCGAAAAGCTCTTCTTTTAAGCTAAAAGCAGAGTAAATTAAGCCACATAAGGGGAGGCCTTAGTGATGAACCAAATGGAAAACTTAAGCGTTAAACCAAGCGCGAAAGTAAAAATTATTAAGCGTTACCAAAACAGAAAACTATATGACACTCAACAAAGCTGTTACGTAACGTTAGACGATATTGCAAAAATGATTCGCTCAAACGAAGAAGTTATGGTGATCGACAACAAATCTAAAAACGACATCACCGCTGCTACTTTGACTCAAATTATTTTCGAGTCAGAGAAGAAGGCTTCTCAGTACGCTCCATTATTCACACTGAGAGAAATCATTCAAAACGGAAACGGAAGCATTTCTAGCTACTTGGCTAAATTGGGAGCATTTCCAATTGATTACATGACCAAACAAGCTACTGTTAATGTTAACATTGACCGAGTTTCAACTGATGATCTGAAACAGAACATCGAAAATCGTGTTGCTACTGCAGCTCGCTTAAATACAGATTCAACTTCAAAAGTTGTAGCTGAAAAAGCAACTGTTCTTCCAGGCATGAACACAGAAGACGAAACTCCGAATCTTCCTCTTCCAAGCAGCAATCAGTCTTTCAACCCTTAATACTGATTACTAAAGTTTTTTATCGAAAGCCTCGGATAACTCCGGGGCTTTTTTATTTTTGGGGTTCTATGCTTGTAGGGCGTCTAACAGATATTTTTTAACAAGGTCTTCAAAGTCAGGCATGTCGCCGGCAGAATCCGCAATATGCTTAAATACTTCTTGCCCAGACACATATACAAAAACCCCCGGAAGCATAAATACATTTCCCTGAAATGATCCCGGAAGTGTTCCTCTGGACATGGCTCTTATAGAACAATAGATGGATTTTGCGTTAATGACCTGGCTGACGGAACCTTCTTTCAGGCCAAACCGTTTTGCAATCGATAGATTGGAATCGTAGACCACACGCGCTTCGGGATATTTTGATTTCCAAAAACTATCACAGTAATTTTTCGAGCCTTGTGAAACGTAAATGATTGGAAATTTAACTTTGTATTGCGCTTCTAACGCCTGAACGTCTTTTAAAAGTTGTAATGTTAAGTTACAACCAAGATGACGAAGAAAAACAACCATGTGAGTTTCGTTTTTAACAAGACTATTTACATCAGCCACCGGAACATTACGACCCGCTACTTCTTCAACTAGTATAGACACAAAAAAGCTCCTTAAAAAATGAATCGGCCATTCAGAAATTTACTAAATTATACCGAGACTTAGTGAAACTAAACAGGTTAATAACTATCGGCGTTTCTAATCAACACTTAGGGCTGTTAATACCTGTTCAATGTTTCTATTTGAGGCTTCGGATAAGAAAGATTCTTTTATTCGGATTCGTTGATAAGTCGATTGTGCCCAGATCTTCCGAGACATTTCCGCTGAAGTCGCGGCCTTCGATTTTAAGCGACGTCATGTCCGTCGCATCTAAACGAACAAGTTGTATTGTTTCCGGTAGGAAAGACCAGTTTCTCAGGTCCGCCCGTTCTGCGGCCACCATAATCACCCAGGCAATATCCCCCAAGGCTTTATCCTTTTGGCGGATCTGATCAGCCACTACTTCTTTTGCGACGCGGGCACCGAATCGGCGTGCCGATAAATAGGCGTAATCGGCCTCTAGCGTGTCGATCGCGGCTTTTTCTACGCTGTAGATCGTCTGACTTTCTCTAAAGAAGGGCGGGCTTCCTATTGCGTTCGTAACCGCAATTCGTTTAGTCACGCTTGGAGTCCCCTGAAGAAGCGGAAACTCCGTATCTCCCCTTCTATCAGTCTTTTTAGGGCCCCAACCTTGTAAGTAAATAATGACGATTTCACGTTTATTTTTTTTCGGTCGTTTGGCGTTTTCAATTTCTTCATTAGAAGGATTTACTTTTTTTACAAGAGTACTGAATTCGTCAAAGCGTTTGGCTCGCCAGCAGGCCGTCAGCATATCGGAAGAGACAGCTCTGTAACTTGCATCGATATTATAGGAATCTTTATAGGCAATACACGCATCATCCCAATTGTTACTTTGTTCGTAAATCAGTCCGGCCAGATAGCTGGCGAATGAATTTAGTTCAAAGCTTCGCTTTTCGTCTTCGGCAAACCGTCTGGTCTTTTCGTTAATCCGGCGGACTTCCACCATCGCGTTTTCATAGTCATTCATTTCAATGAAGTTGATGGCAGCCATGGCATTAATGAAAAGTTTTTCGAACTTGTCGCCCTTATATTGAATCATCTGTTCGTTCAGCAAAGTTGCGCCGAGAGAGCGGCTGATTGAAGTGTAATCCTGTTGTTCTGCCAGCTTGTCTGCCTGAAGAAAGAATTGGGTACTAAGTTTGTAGTCGCGGCAAATCTGAAGTGCGCTGGCGTATTCCATCAAATAAAGCAATTGATCATCACTTTGTTCTTCAGCCAGTTTCTGTAGTTTTTCGAGAGCGGGCGCACACTGGCCACCCACTATTTCACTCTGTAGCGGAATCATCTTATTTTGATGAGTGGCGCAGGCCATTAGGCTTAAAATCCCAACGGCAAGCAAAAGACATTTAATCATTTAAAGAAATTAAAGTCCTACGCTTTTCTTTCTGTAGGCTTTTCTGATTTCTTTGTGGTTCGTCCAAGCGATGATGCCGGTTTTAAGATTCGTTAAATTCAAAGTCAGTTTGTAGTACACCGTTTTTTCTTTTCCAACTTCTTGTACGATTGAATCTAAGCGACCGTTAATAATAAAATCCGCGCCGATTTGGCCGCCGGGACCTTTCTTAGTTTCTTCAGAAACCATTCCCGAATTCTGGTATCCGTATTCGTTAGAAATATCTTCGCGGGCTTCTTTATCAACGAAGTTAACCTTGCCGGAGTTTGTCAGCTCTACACGAACCATGTCCATGATACTTTGAGTGTCGATATGTTCGCTGGTTTTGTTTTGAAGTCCGGTTACCATGACGATCGGCAATTTTTTAGCATTTGAAATCGCATCGTGAGATAGCATTGAGCCCACCATGCTTTTTACGGCAACTTGCATGTCGGTTTCAGACCATTGATCATTCATTAGATTTTCACGTTGAGGATCGTCGTACTCACCTTTTACAAAAGCCTTCGGTCCGCAAGACGATGCAAACATAACAGCCAATAAAGCAACTAAAAGAATATTGATCTTCATATGGGCTCCTTCTCTATATCAGACATAATAGCTCTTTTTTGGTGAATAAAAAACGAAAAGCCGTGCCTCGTCCGGATTTTGAAGCGGGACATAAATAGCAGCTGTTTAGGGAGAGAACATCTATTGCAGGAAAACCACATATGGACCAAATATGTAATGCTCAAAATGCATTTCTTCAGCTTAAAACCCGTTTTAATCCAGACTGTGAAGAATTTTGGTTGCTTACTTTAAATACTCAGCTGTGTATCTTAAATACGACGTTATTATCGCGTGGTACCTTAAATTTCTGTTTGGTTCATCCAAGAGACTTATTTCGTAAAGCAGTTGCAGATAACGCCTACCAATTGATTATTGCACACAACCATCCGAGTCTTTGTGTGAAGCCGACCAATGCGGACATCCGGCTTACAAAAAGGCTAAAAAGAATCTCGAAGCTAATTGAAATTCCAATAATTGATCACATCATCTTTTCAAACGAAGGTTATTACAGCTTTAAGGAGAATCTTCTGATTTTTTAGTATTCTTCGGATTTAACTTCGTCGCTTTGCTGAGAAGGCTTACGAATTTTCGTAGCTTTGATAATCTCAAAGTTTTCAGAAAGCTCAATAACGTAGCCGCCCGCCCTTGCATTTTCGATGTACTGCCTACGGTATTCCGCCTTTTCTTCAGCACTCATTGAACCCGGGTCAAGGTCTCCGATCGGACCCGAAGATTGTGATTCTTCCGGCTGTCGCATATTCGGATTGTCAGCGTATTTTTTTGTCATTTCTGCCACTTGATCACGCGTAGGAATTTTGGCGGATTTAACCATATCTGATTCAGCTTTAAGTTTAGCTTGTTCGCGGTCTGAAATAATTTTTTTTGTTGCTTCGAACGCTGCACGATCAAGCCTGACCTTTTCAACGTTTTTTGCTTCATTCGCAAGTTGTAAGTACTTGTTAACAACCTTATCCACATCTTCCGACTGAGTTGGGTTTCGAAATACGAGGTCGCTGCCGGATTTTTTCGGCTTAAAATAGAAGTAGGCTGCTACATTGAACAGTAGTGCCACCCCGATAAGATAATTCATGAAATTATCAAGACTTTTCACTTTATTAATATCGGCTTCTTTTACCCTAAAATTTAAATAAAAACAAAAATTTGGATACTGAGTTCTCAAATTGAGACATTTTTTTGCTCAGACTTTTTAAGTTGCATTACAGGAATCGTGATAACGAACTCCGTCCCCTCTCCCAGCTTGGATTTCACCTTGATATCACCGCCGTGATTCTGAATGATCCCGTAAGAGATACTAAGCCCCAAACCGGTGCCCTGCCCGACATCCTTCGTTGTAAAGAAGGGTTCAAATATTTTTTCAACCACCTCGGAGCTCATGCCTGTACCACTGTCACGTATAGAAATTTGCACTTTGCCAACTTCGTTAGTTGAAGCTTTCACTGCATGAGTGGAAATCCAAATGTGACCATTCCCTTCAATGGCGTGAACGGCGTTTGTCAAAATGTTCATGACAACCTGGTTAACCTGAGAAGCGTAACAATGAACCAGCGGTATCGGTTCGTATTCGCGGTGAATCTGTATGCGGTTTTTGATTTCACCGCGTAAAAGCTCCAGCGTCATATCGATGGATTCATGTAAGTCGATTTCTTTTAGTTGTGATTCTTCCAGCCGCGAAAAATTTCTCAGCCCTAATACGATGTCACGCGTACGCTGAGCTCCGTCCTGACACGATTTAATTAAACGCGGAAGATCCTGCTGAATGTAATCGAATTCGTATTCTTCTTTAATTTTTCCACTTTCGGAGGGATTTTTCTCAATTAACTCTACAATTTTGAAAAGTTTTTCTGAATACTCGCGCAAATGAGAAGTGTTACTGTAAATAAAAGCAATCGGGTTATTCAATTCATGTGCAACACCGGCAACCAGTTGCCCCAGGCTTGTCATTTTGGCTGATTGAACCAATTGAGTTTGGGCCTCTTTCAGATTTTGATTTGCTTTTTCCAGTTCCTGAATTTTAAGTTTCAAGTCGCGTCTTGTCCGGTAAACTTTTAAGCTCATCTGATTGAAGGTTGAAGTTAAGAGTCCGATTTCAGTTTTATTTTGAACCTCAAGCTGAACAAGAGAATCATTGTTTTCGAAGGCTCTTAATCCGTTGATCAGATCATTGACCGGTTTTAACAACACGGAAGTTGTAATTACAATCGTGACAATGAGAATTAATACACCGAAGCCGATAACTCCCATAAATGCGACGTTCACATTCTTAAGAACTGCCTGAGATTCTTTTTTGCTGGCCCCGATTATGATTTGGAATGGTGACTGGTCCCACATGACAGCATACCGAATGAAGGCGTACGTGTCGTTTCCCACAGAAATATCAACTAAAGAATCGGACTCTGCTTTTTTTAGATCGTTCAGTTTTTCTGCCGGAATACTTTCAAAATTTGTAAGAAGCGAATTAACCGGCTGATACTTTTCGTCGACCAAAAGCATGTCGACCTTCAGATCATTTTTAATTCGTGCCAGAAAATTTTGCTTCAGCAAGAGTCTTTGCTCCAGATATCCCAGCATTTTCTTCGAAGGCGTTATGACTTTTGAGATCAAAACAAGTTCAATGCCGGAACCCACCGACTTTAAATAGCCAAAATCTTTTCTATCGTTTAAATGCACAATTGCTTTTGATTCGAGAGAAATGTCTTTTTCCCCCCGGCCCATTTGAATACTTGAGTAGTAGTCCTTTTCTGAAAAGGCCATTCTCCGTCCGTCGCGGTTATAAATGGAAATATGGCTGATTTCATTGTTACTGAGCCA
>JANWIU010000161.1 GCA_025449725.1 Pseudobdellovibrio sp. | reverse complement strand
TGGCCGAAAGTATGCAAACGCGCTGGAGCGTAGGGGAAGTTGTCGCTGTTATTTCTCAAAACCCTAAGATCGGTGCAACTGCTTTTGTAGAAGTAGAATCGGTAAAACCTAAGACCATCGGCGTCGGTGTAGAGCTGAAGCTGAGCCTGGTGCGCCAGTCCCGCAAAGTTTTCATTCAGTCAGGTGATTTCATTAAGCGGATGGACTTATCGACCACCAACACGGATTACGTCGGCACAACCGATCTGGTCATTCGTGATAGCTCACTTACTATTTCGTCAAAATACCGGCCCCTGGTTCACCAGGGATTTGTCATCGGGGATACCGCGCAGACCCTCTATCACAAAGAGTTTTTGATAAATTACTTCGGAAATATTTACTACGGAATGACACCAAAAATTACGGTCGGAACCTTGGCGCCGGTAAATCTATTGGGCCGCCCCAATTTTAATTTCCGGGCAAAGTTAATAGAGACAGATGCAACCACTTTAAGTTCGGGTTTTTCGTTTGTTCGGTTGGATAAAGAACGGCAAGCTTCATTAAACTGGAATCTGTACTGGGATAACATCTCTTCTGACGCTTTGATTTCTCATACGTTTTTAAGTATCGGCACTATCAGCTGGGAAAACGCAGAAGATGCCGCGGCTTTGAAGTACCTGTCTTCCAGCTCATTTCAAACCGGATACGAAGTCGTACTGGATAACTGGGACCGCTTTTTAATTGGGCCAAGTTACAATTTCGAAAAAAAAGGATTGGGCGGATATTTGTCTTACATTTGGATTGCGGACCGCCTTCACATTCAGGTTTCGCTTAATGCGACGGATGTTACGCATCTTCGCTTAGACCCGACCGATGGATACTACGGCTTCTTTGACATGTTTTGGAGATTTTAATGGGACGTTTTTTTATTAGTGTTCAGCCCGGTCATGAAGAAGCTTTGTTTCGTGAAATTAAAAATTTCTGGTTTGAAATGATTGATCTTGACGGTTTGCCGACCCGGCAACCGGTGCCAGAGCCTCAGATTGTAAGTGGAGGTGTTCAACTGGAAACGCAAGATCATCTGGGCTATCAAATTAATTTTTTTTCTAAGCTGGCAGGGCGTGTGCTTTTACGGTTCACTTCTTTTGAGTCCCGCTATTACGACCAGTTTGAAAAAAATTTAGAAAAAGTTGATTTCAGTAAAGTTTTAGATCTTGAGTTTCATAAGAATCAATTGAACGTTAAAGTTGAGTCCCATAAATCGCGTCTCAATAACGATAAAAACATTTTAGAAGCGGTTCAAAATGTTTTTAAGAAAAAGGGCTTAAAAATTTCGGACGAAGCTGTACAGACTTTGTTTATTCGAATCGAAAAAGACAAAGTGACTTTAAGTCTGGATACCTCCGGAGAGCATTTGCACCGCAGGGGCTATTCGGCTTACCGGGGGGAAGCTCCTCTCAGAGAAACGCTTGCAGGTTACATGATCTTCAGACTATTTGAATTCACCGGGCACGGAAGCGAGGTTTTTATAATCGATCCGTTTGCGGGCTCAGGTACTTTGCTGTTCGAAGCCATGTCAGCCGATCGCCCGAATTTAGAACGCAGTTACCCGTGGTTGAACTTTAAATCAGTGCCGAAGTTATTTAAGTCACCAACATGGAAGAAGAACTACCGCGGCTATTCTGAAATACCGGCTGTCAGCGGGGCCGCCATTGATAAAGATGAAAAATCAATTTCTAATATTCAGAAGAATTCGGTAGATTTTAAACGGCTATTTCAGCTTGAAAACATACAGTTAAATGAATCCGTTGCTGACAGTTCTCAGTTAGATCTGAAGACATTCAAAAAAGACGGAAGGCAACTTTGGATTGTAACGAATCCGCCTTATGGAATGCGGTTGGCCGATGAAGGCGCTAGAACTATTTTGCAAAAGCTTGGAGAAGAAGCAGACGGCTTATTGGTTATACATCCGGAAAAATGGAATTTTAATTTTAAAAATATTTCTTTGAAATTTACAGAGCCCTTTAATAATCAAGGACTGAAGCTAAAGCTTTCACTTTTTTCCAAAAATTAATAAGAGATCAGTAATCGAATTCTTCCGGAAGATTGAAAACGAATCTTTCAGTGCCAGAATTAAAGCGCAGCTCACAGGCGCGAAGGGCAATAGCATCAGGTTTGTAAGACAATTTGCTTCCGTACAAAGTATCACCAAGGATGGGGCTGCCGGTCTCAGCCAGTTGCGAGCGAATTTGATGGGTTCTGCCGGTTAACAAATTTATTTTTATCCAGGAATAAGTGACGTGATTTTTTTGTTCGAGAATTTCAAGTTCGCACTGCGCCCAGCCTTCAATAAAATGGGACGACACTTTTTTAGGAGCCCGCGGTGACGGCTCCATGTAATGAATTAAACGTGGCGGAAATACTTTTGGGTTTTCGGCTAAGGCGACATATTTTTTTTCGACGTTACGGTTTTGAATTTGAATATTGAAATTTTTAACAAAGCCCGGATTTTTTGAATAAACAATAAGACCGCTCGTTAGGGTGTCTAACCGGTGGGTAATTTGCAGATCGATTTTGCGTGCCAGAGCAACCTGAGTTAGAGAGTTTTCAATGGCGTTGTCAACGGACGGGTGGCTGGGGATTCCGGAGGGTTTATTCAAAACCAGAAAATCCGAGTTCTCGAAAATTATTCTTTCTTTCCAGTTAGTTTCGCAGTTGTACCGGCGCGGCTTCGTGTGAACGCGGCAAAGCAATCCTTGTGCAATCTGAATATTTTCGGTTTGTCGTTGATGATTGACATAAATAGCACCGAGTTTAAGCAGTTCCTTAATTTCTTCCATTGCCATATTTAAGGCAGAATGAAGAACCTCAGATAGCGCTCCGGCCTTTGGGCTGAAAAAGTGTTTAACTCCATACTCAAATCCGTTTGAACTCACACTGGGAGTTGTTGTGTCTGACATGGACATTGAAATAGCACAGTGTATCGTCACAGTTCAAGAGCTTAACAAATAATGCAAAATAACTAATTATGGTCAGATGCAAAGTGCCTCTCTCATTGAATGTCTATGGCAAAGCAAAGACTCGCTGGCGTGTCTTGCTCCTTATGCATATCAACCCACCTGGATCTATACGTTTTTAATCACCATGATGATTTTGTCTGCGGTTGGGTTGCCGTTTCCTGAAGAGGCAACGCTGGTGACTGTCGGTATTCTCGCTTATATGGGAATGCATCCACAGCAGTATCCGCCGCCGTTTCAGGGGGCACCGCATGTAGACCCGGAATCCGCAGCGGCGGTCGCTTTTCTGGCTGTCTTTTTTGCTGACTTTATTATTTATGGAATAGGGCGATTTTTTGGAAGAAAAATCTTTGACCTTAAACCTATCAAAGCTGTTTTATCCGAAGAAAACCGTTTAAAAATCGAAGAGTGGACCCAAAAATACGGAGCCTACGCTTGCGGAATTTTCAGGTTTACTCCCGGACTGCGGTTTCCGGGGCACTTGGCCTGCGGAATGTTGCGGTTTCCGGCATGGAAGTTCGGTTTGATTGATGGAATTGCAGCTTTGATTTCAGTGCCTACACAGATTCTGCTTCTCGCCTATTACGGCGAAAATATCTTGAAGTTCTTAAGACAATTTAAAATTGCTTTACTTTGCGTAGTAGCAGTCGGAATTTGCTACTTTCTATACAAAAAATATTTCGGAAAAAAAGCGGAGGCCTAAGCCTACGCCACTTTTTGCTGGTGAATATCTTTTTCAGTTAACGTGAAAGATAAATTCAAAGCAGAAGCCTTTTTAGTTTTACCATGAGTCGCCTCTGGCCAGAAGATCTTGTCGTAACCTTCAATTACACCGAACAACTCTTCACGGATTTTGAACAATAGGCCGCTGCAAGAACCCAGCAACCAGTCCATTTGAACATGGTGAAGGGCGTCTTCAAGATCTACATTTGTTAAAGACTCCAAAAAGTTTTCAGGTAATTGATCAATCAAATTACAAGCGTTGTGGCTGTATTGAATAAAGTAGTTATGCATAGGTGCCACGACCTTCTTTTCAACATCACCGCTGACATTTGCAGTTAAATTCTTAAAGTGCCAGTATAAAAGGGCATCATTCACTGTATAATCAGACTTCGGAAGATAATCAGAAATAGAATCACATTTTACAGTTTCAAGTGAGCTGTCTTCAATATGCGCGTTGTGATCAACAGCTACAACTGAACGCAAGTGATAAAGCATAGAATAGAAAGCAATTAATTTTTCAGTAAAAGCAGCACTGAAGTTAACGCTGAAGTTATAGATTAAAGGAGAAGCGATATGCGATTCAAATTCAGCGATGACTGTCAGGGCCTCAGTTAAATCTGTAAAAGAAACTTTGTTTTCAGAAAAACCGGCATTCAGAATCTCAGTCATTTTTTTCTCAAAAGTCTCAAACTGTTTTTTCTGTGGAATGGTGGCGCGGCCAAGAGATTTCACACGAGGGTTCGATTTATTATAAAGTTCGGTGTAATGGTCAAAATTTTGATAAACACGCTGAACAAAATCTTTACTTTCCGGAGAAACGTGTTTGAAATCGGTCACTTTGTGGAAGCAAGCGGCTAAGATAGCATCTGTGTAAAATTTAAAAGGCGAATGCGGAACAGTGTCTTTTAAATGCTTGGGAGTATTCTTGTTATTCAGTTCCCAGAAGTGTAAAACCTGGGGTTTTAAGACTGAACCAGAAGTTGTCTTAATTTCGATTGCCATATGAACAGAATTATTTTTCATTGAAACTCCCTGTTTCTCTGTTTACTTATCGGAAATATTTGTAAATGGATAAGTCTAGGAGTAGCTTAAATAAACATAAGGAAATTGAGTGAAATTTATTGATTCCCACTCCCATTGGACAGACAAAAGATGGGCCTTGCAGGGCGAAGGTCTGGCTGAAACTTTAAAAAAGTGTCTCGAAAAGAACATCGATTTCTTTTTGCTTGGTGGAGTCGATCCCGATGACTGGCACAAGCAGATCAGCCTCAAGAAAACTTATCCTGATAATTTCGGTTTGTGTTTTGGACTTCACCCGTACTTTGTAAGCGATCATGGCTACGAAGAATGCGAATTTTCATTAGATGAGTTGGCTGAGCTTCTGCCACAGGCCATGGCCTTAGGCGAAGCCGGTTTGGACTTCCGGCCTCACATCATGAAGGACTCACAGACAAGGCAAATTGAATTTTTTGAAAATCAAATTGAGCTGGCCAAAGCCTTTCAGAAACCGATGGTGCTACACATTGTTCAGGCCCACGAAAAGGCACGCCAGATATTTCATTTGTGGGACGCCCCGGAAAGGGGCGGGCTTGTGCATGCCTTTAACGGCAGTTATGAAACAGCAAAACCCTATATTGACCAGGGCTTTTTGATTTCAGTTGGCGGTGCAATCACGTACGAAAAAAATAAAAAGCTTCAGGATTGTGTGAAAAAAATTCCAATGGAGTATTTGTTGCTTGAAACGGACTCACCTGATCAGGCGCCGGAGGGCTGGCAGGGACTCAATAATCCGACATCTCTGTATTTAGTGGCAGAGGCGGTGGGGCTCATAAGAAATATAAGCGCATTTGACGTTCTTGAGATCAGTTCAGGAAACTTTAAAAGGCTTTTCAGGCTGTAGAATATTTTAAAAGGCCTTTGCCCGCAAAAGGGCTTTCTGCTATAAAACCCGCTATGCAAAACGAGAATTTAACAACTGCCGTTCCCACAGGCGTTCCGGAAAATTTTAAAATTACGGAAGACAATTACACGCTTCACCGCCGCTTTGACCGCATGGGCCGTTTGGTGGGCGATGAAAAGATGAAAAAATTGTTTAACACGCACGTGCTGATTATCGGTTTAGGCGGAGTAGGTTCATGGGCAGCCGAAGCCATTGCCAGATCCGGCGTCGGAAGAATCACGATCATTGATTTCGATGAAATTTGTATTACAAATGCAAACCGACAGCTTCACGCCATTCAGGGCTTAGTGGGCCACAAAAAATCAAATGTCATGGCAGAGCGTTTACGAAAAATTAACCCGCAAGCCAAAGTGGAGTCGCTTCCGCTTTTTTATAACAAAGATACAGCAGAACAAATCTTATCTTTGCAGCCTGATTTTGTTTTAGATGCGATCGACAATTTAACGGCTAAAACCCATTTGTTAAATGAATGCCGCACACGTGGCCTGAAAGTCATTACCAGCGGCGGAGCTTCAGGAAAAATGGATCCAACACGGATTCAAATTATCGATTTAGCAAAAACGAATATCGATCCGTTGTCTCACTCAGTGCGAAAAATTTTGCGTCAGGAATATAATTTTCCTAAAGAGAAATTTTTTGACATCCCTTGTGTGTTTTCTGACGAGATCCCGAGCCTCCCGATAGAACTGAAATACGATAACGGGCAGGGTTTTAAGTGTGTTTGCCCACAAGGTGAAATTGATCCTCACGGCTGCATGCACAGATCCATTATTTACGGAACTGCCGGTTTCGTGACAGGCGCCTTCGGCTTGGCAATGGCTTCCTGGGTAGTACGCCAAATTACAGAATACAAGGAAGGGTCAAAAACTTTATGAGCATCATTTTATTCTTCGGAATGGCATTATTTATTTTCCTTGGCGGCCTAACTGTAGTTTCTGTTACTTTCTATCACTGGTACAAGCTTGCTAAAGAGGCAAAAATCCAGAAGATTCAGTCTCAAAATTCTAACTAATTACTTGTCATTATTTCTCCTTATAAGTAAATTTGCGCGGATGCGAAGAATATGCAGCACCGCAGGTGCGTAATTGGACTGCGCAGGTAAGCATTTTTTAGGAGGCTTTCATGTCTATGACTATCACCAATTTTATCGACCATCACTACCGTCACTTTAATGCAGCTGCATTGAAAGATGCGGCTAAGGCCTACAAAGATCTGGTAGATAACGGCGGTAAAATGCTCGTGACTTTGGCCGGTGCGATGAGCTCCGCAGAGCTGGGTTTGTCTTTAGCTGAAATGATCCGTCAAGGGAAGGTCCATGCGATTTCCTGCACCGGTGCAAACCTTGAAGAAGATATTTACAACTTAGTTGCGCATGATCACTACGTGCGTATCCCGAATTATCGTGACCTGACTCCGGAAGACGAACAAAAACTTTTAGACCGTCACTTAAATCGTGTAACGGACACGTGTATTCCTGAAGAAGAAGCCATTCGCCGCATCGAAGACGTTATTCTTGAAGAGTGGCAGGCGGCTGAGGCTGAGGGCAAAAGCTACTTCCCGCATGAGTACATGTACAAAATCTTACTTAGCGGTAAATTAAAAAAGCATTACCAAATTGACCCAAAAAATTCTTGGCTGTTAGCAGCCGCTGAAAAGAATTTGCCGATTATCGTTCCGGGCTGGGAAGATTCAACAACAGGTAACATCTTTGCCGGTCACATTATCAAGGGCGATATCAAAAGTTCTCGTACAGTGAAATCCGGTATCGACTACATGGTTTACTGGTCTGAAGCTTACATGTCGATGGCAACTAAATCTAAAGTGGGGTTCTTCCAAATCGGTGGCGGTATTGCGGGCGACTTCCCAATCTGTGTTGTTCCGATGTTATCACAGGATTTAGGTTACGAAGATGTTCCACTGTGGAGCTACTTCTGCCAAATTTCTGATTCTACGACTTCATACGGTTCGTACTCAGGTGCTGTACCGAACGAAAAAATCACTTGGGGTAAACTGGCAATCGATACTCCTAAATTCATCGTTGAGAGCGACGCTTCTATCGTGGCTCCATTGATGTTCTACTACATCCTGGGAATGTAAAGTGAACGGCGGCGTTGGCACTGCAACTGCGAAGATTACCGGGTTGTACATTTACCCGGTTAAATCGTGTAGAGGCATCGCCGTTAAGGAATTAAATCTGACTTCAGCCGGGCCAGAGCACGACCGCGAATGGATGATTGTTGATGAAGACAATAAATTTCTAACGTTACGAAACTTTCCTAAATTAGCTGAAATTAAAACTTCAATTCAGGGTCCTTATTTACATTTATACGCCGGCAACAATAAAATTTTAGTCGACATGACTCAAGAGTGCGCCCCAGTCGAAGATGTGACGGTTTGGAATTCGGTTGTTAAAGCCGGCATTGAAAATAAATCAATTAATGAAGCTCTTTCGGCCTTTTTGGTGAAGACCGTTAAATTAGTACGTTACCAGTCGCAAAGTTTTCGCGACCTGGGCGCAGGCGCCACTTTGGCAGTAAAAGAAACACGTTTCACAGATTCACGCCCTTTATTACTAGTAAATGAATCCTCTTTAGCGGATTTAAATTCAAAATTGGTAGCAGAAGGAAAAGCCGAATCAGACATTCAGCGGTTTCGCGCCAATATTGTGGTTTCAGGACTTCCGGCTTACAGCGAAGATAATTTTGCGAACTACATCGTGGATGGCAGTACAGGCGTCAGCGGTGTCGGTGTAGAGCTGACAAATCAAAAGCAATGCGGCCGTTGTGTTGTCATCACTCAAGACGTAGAAACGGGTAAAGTGGTTTCTAAAGAGACTTTGAAAATTCTGGCTGACGAAAGAAAGCAGCCGGATTCCGCAAAGATTCCATTTGGCGTTTACCTGACCCCGTCGGGTCAGGGCACACTTCGTGTGGGCGACTCTGTCAGTAGCAGCTAATTCCGGCCGTGCTTGGCAATTTGAATATCCGGTATCTTTCCCTGTGTATCTCGGTACATTAAATGTACTGAGATACACAGGGTTTAAATGCGTCACGAATTGATGACGACATACTGGGTGTAAGCTTTGGTTATCGATTTTTGTAAGTTGAGTTAGATAAGTTTCTTAATTACTTTTATCATGTGCTCTGCAAATTCTCTTTCATTTCGCCAATGGCCATCTTCGTCGCACCAGTATTTTTTAATGCTTCGTTCCCATTGAGAATTATTTTTTGTCCACAATTTTAAATACTCAGGGCCGGCAACCATCATCATTGCAATCAATTGATTCGGTTCATTCAGAGGGGTGAATTTTGCGTGGAACAGGATTTCAGCTTTTAGCCACAGATTTTGAAACCAGTTTGGCTTACTTCCTTTACATCTTTTCATGTGACCATAATTTGCCGGGCTAAAGAGGTCTTTACCATCAATCCAGGATTCAACGACATTTGTAGGCATTGTTTTAGCCATTCCGGCAGCCAGGCATAAATACTGATCGCGGCTGAAAAGATACTTCGTGCCGTAGGGGTGTCTTACATAGCGGGAATTTTCACTTTTAGAATTCTGCTCAATAAACTGGGTAAGATCGACTTTCGCAAATCCAAACAGAACCAGGAGTCCGTTAAACATGGAGGCATCTTCAAAATCCGAAGCGCCTTCAATTTTAAAAATTCGGCCGTCCCAGATCACGATTTTATCCGTTTAGATCGCTACTACTTCTTTGATCTCCGGCAAAAGTTCCTTCATGCGAACTTCAATTCCGTCCTTCAAAGTAGCTTGCGAAGACGGGCAGCCTGCACAGGCGCCCTTCATGTGAATATAAAGAATATTATTTTCGTATTTTCCAAACACAATGTCGCCGCCATCTAAGGCCACTACGGGCTTAATCTCGTTGGCGATAATGCGCTTGATTTGCTTAACGGTTTCGCTGTCATTGGCGTCTTCATCCAGGCTTTTTTCTAACTTTAGAATAACCGGCTGACCGCTCTCAATATGTTCGCCCAAAAGGCCCGCCAGGGGGGAAGCCAAAATATCCCAATCTACCCAGTCTTGCTTGGTTACAGTCACGAAATCCTCACCCAGGTACACCGAAGCGGTCCATGGAAAGCCGAAAATTTTAGCAGCGAGAGGGGAGCTGTCAGTAGTCGCCACATCTGAGAACTCAACTGAATGGTCAGAAATCTTCTTTCCGAAGTTGAATTTCATCGTCGATGGATTAGGGGTTTGCTCAAATGTAACTTTCATAGGGGTCTCACTATCTCTTTAAATTGTAACTGTAACAGTATCAATTATTTTATCAGGTGCGCCAGAGAAGTCAAATTCTCCTTAAGAAAACTTGCTAGATGCGCGTAATTTTAATAGATTTGAGCATTTCGATAAGGAGAATCTATGACCCCAAGAGTGCGTGAAATTCTAAGCTGGTACGGCGCTGAAAATGTCGGCGTGTTAACAAACATGGCGCGTTTGCTAAACACAGGAAAGTTAGCCGGAACCGGTAAACTGGTTATCTTACCGGTAGACCAAGGTTTCGAGCATGGCCCGGCAAGAAGCTTCGCGAAGAATCCGGATGGTTATGATCCTTCTTACCACTTTGAATTGGCGATTGAATCCGGCTGTAACGCTTACGCTGCACCAATCGGTGCTTTAGAAGCCTGCGCCCGTGATTATGCCGGTGAAATCCCTTTAATTTTAAAAGTAAATAACTCTGATGTTCTTTACTCATCAAAAGCTCCCATCTCGGCATTAACATCGTCCGTTGAAGACGCTTTGAGACTGGGTTGTGCGGGAATCGGTTTTACAATTTACCCGGGATCTCAACATAGAAAAACCATGTACGAAGAAATCGCACAGGCATCCCGCGAAGCAAAAAAAGCGGGGCTTGCAGTTGTCATTTGGTCTTACGCCCGCGGCGAACAGCTTTCTAAAGAAGGTGAAACAGGTATTGATGTTATCGCTTACTCAGCACACATCGCTGCACAGTTAGGCGCGAACATTATTAAAGTTAAACCGCCGACAGCTCACATTGAACAAGCGGAAGCTAAAAAAGTTTACGAAGCCCAAGGCATTAAAATCGGAACAATGGCGCAAAGAATTGATCACGTGGTGAAATCTTGCTTCAACGGTAAACGTGTTGTGATCTTCTCCGGCGGCGAGGCTAAAGGCACACCTGAATTACTTGAAGAAGTAAAACAGTTGGCACAAGGCGGAGCTTTCGGTTCCATTATGGGTCGCAATGCCTTCCAAAGACCGAAGAAAGAAGCGATCGAGCTTTTACACAACGTTATGGAAGCCTTTGCAGGCGCTCAGATAAAATAATCTTCTGAGCCCGATAAAAAGTTATGACGTGACCGGTCCGCTATTGTTACTGAAAATAGTAATAGGCCCTAAAAAAGAAAGATAAAAAAATGTCAGAACACGACAATCCGATAAAAGCCGAAAAAAGAAAAAAATTGCATGCCATGAAGGAAAAGGGCATCAATCCTTTCCCATATTCTTTTGAAAAGACGGCGCACATCGAAAAGATCGTTGCGGAGTACAGCCATTTGGTTGCGGGTGAAAAAAAGCCTGAAAACGTTTTTAAAATTGCGGGCCGTCTGATGACTTTAAGAAACATGGGTAAAGCCAGCTTTTTTAACGTTCAAGATCAGACTTCAACTTTACAGTGTTATGTAAAAGTCGAAGAGCTGTCAGAACTGGAGCGAGCGGCTTTTGACCTGATTGATCTTGGCGATATCGTTGGTATCGAAGGTTATGTTTTTAAATCGCAAAAAGGGGAGTTGTCTTTGTATGTGAAGCATTTTCACATTCTGACAAAAACGCTCGAACCGCTTCCTGAAAAATTTCATGGCATTCAAGATGTTGAAATTAAATACCGCCACCGCCATTTAGATTTAATTTCTGATCCTGAATCCCGTAAAGTTTTTGAAAAACGCGGAAAAATTATTAAAGCCATTAAACGCTTCTTAGATGACCGCGGTTTTATGGAAGTCGAAACACCTGTGTTGCAACCACTATACGGTGGAGCAGCGGCACATCCATTTACGACTCATCATCGCGCGCTTGATATGAAGCTTTACATGAAAATTTCACCTGAGCTTTATTTGAAACGCCTGATCGTAGGCGGTTTTGAAAAAGTTTACGAAATCGGTAAGAACTTCCGAAATGAAGGCATTGACCGCTCTCATAACCCGGAATTTACAATGCTGGAATTCTACGAAGCTTATACCGATTACAATTATCAGATGAAACAATTCGAAGATCTGGTTTCAACTGTCTGTAAAGAAACCACCGGCTCAATGAAGGTTTCTTATCAAGGTAAAGAGATCGACTTTACGCCGCCATGGGCACGTTTAACTGTAATGGATGGTATTAAGCAACATGCAGCGATCGACCCACAGGATGAAAAAGCTTTAGATGAATACTTAAAAAAGAATTCTGATAAGCCGGTTAAGCTTGATAAGCTGACTCGCGGTGAAAAGCAGATGAAAGTTTTTGAAATCGCGGCAGAACCACACTTGTGGCAGCCGACATTTGTTTTGGATCACCCGGTTGATATTTCTCCGTTGACTAAAATTCACAGAGGCAACTCGCAACTTGTTGAACGTTTCGAGCCGTTTGCAGCCTGCATGGAACTAGGGAACGCTTATTCGGAGCTCAACGACCCGGAAGAGCAAAGAAACCGCCTTAAAGAGCAGGAATCAAAACGCGGACACGATGAAGAAGCGCATCCGATGGATGAAGACTTTTTACATGCAATCGAAACAGGAATGCCGCCGACAGGTGGGGTAGGGCTTGGAATCGAACGTATCGTGATGATCTTTACAGACCGTCCGAGCATTCGTGATATTATCTTTTTCCCGACGATGAAGATTAATAACAAGTAAGAACCGAAAGGAGAAAATAAAATGCTGAAGAATTTACTCATCCTGAGCTTTGCCGCTTTTATTTTCTCTGCCTGCCAAATGGCGCCGACCAAAATAAAGCAAGAAGTAGGTGGTACAGCAAACCCAAATGTGGTTTTTGCAGATACTCGCAGTGCTTTAGCTTTTTCTACCTATCATCCGTCAGGAACCGTCAGTCTTAATACCGACGATTTTATCATTTTAAAAAATGCAGCCACGCAGGACCGCGCACTTGATCCTGATTTGGATCAGTTGGTAGAGAGACTGGCAAAACGCGGGATTTCGCCACTCAAAAAAGTGAAACTGATTTCAAACAAGAAAGACTCTGAAGAAAATAAAAAATGGCGCTGGTTACTTGCAAAATTAGATGTAACTAACGTGGAATTTTTAACTTTGGATGAATACATTCAGCAGAACCGTCCTCTGCGGCCACAGCCGCAACCGGAGCGAGCTAACGTTTGGCCTGTCGCAAATGCCGATGTCATCTTAAAAAAAGCACAAACCTGTTTTGTTAATTGGACTGAAAGCGATTGCCAGTAGTCAGATAAGTTTTGAAGAATTACGAACTTTAAAAAGCTAGCCGGCTTTTTCAATTTTGAACAACACCGAATACATGGCCTTCAACATATCAGGATCATAGCGGCCTGATAGTTTGTCTTTCATCATAGTTAAAGCTTCAGTAGGCTTCATTGGCGTGTTGTATGATCGTTGAGTGGTCATCGCATCGTAAGTGTCGGTTAAAGCAACTAATCTGCCAAACGGGTGGATCTCGTGGCCTGAAATATCTTGTGGGTACCCGCCACCGCTCCACGATTCATGATGCTCGTAACAGGCGGCTTTGATGGCGTCCGAAATATTTTCGTGTTGATTTAAAATATTAAGCCCGTAAGTCGGGTGCTGACGCATCTTTATCCATTCATCGTCGTTCAATGCACCCTTTTTACAAAGAATTTCTAAAGGCACGTTTCTTTTGCCAATGTCATGGAACAACGAACTTTGCCCTAATTCTTCTAAGGTTTTTTTATCAAATCCCAGTGCTTGGCCTAATCCTAAAGAATAAATACTGACATCAAAGGAATGATTATAAGTGTAGAAATCATGACCGGTTAGGCTAATCAGGTTTCCGATCGAATCAGGTGCGTTTTCCATGAAGTCTAACAGGTCGCCGATTATTGGTCGTGATTCTTCTAACGCTTTTTTTACATCCGGTGATTCAAAAAGCTCTTCTAAAATGGCTATGGAACTTTCACGTAAAATCGATGCTTTTGCAAAATTTGAAAGATCGACTGAGTTCATCGATTTGCGCACATACTCACGATAGACTTGGCGCTGGTTATTATGCACAAAAAAGGACTCGCCCGTATCTTTACCATGAAGACTATTAATTTTTTCGTCAGTTAGTTTGTCGCCAGCGTGCAAATAGGTGACTATTTTACCATCAACGAAGAGGTAAATATCGAACGGTACCTCCATAAATGGCTGTACTGTGCTGAGTCGAATGCGGAAATATTCCAGAGCGGACATTTTGTTAATTGTACCCCTTTTGTGTGTTTGACGGACCTTTTTTTTTGACATGAAATGACCCTATGGCCCTTCGTCTGGATTCAGAAGCTCAATACATTAAAGGAGTAGGACCAAAGCTCGGTGGAATGTTTGCCAGAAATGGAATTCGCACCGTTTTGGATCTGTTTCAAAATTATCCGCGTGCTTATGAAGATAGGCGTGCGGCCCGCAATATTGCTTCACTTAAACCGGATGATGTTGTCAGCCTGAAAGCAAAAGTGATTACCGTGGCCTCTTATAACATGGGCCGCTCTTCCAGAAAAATTTATGATGTGTTGATTCGCGATGCCACCGGGCAGATCCGCTGTAAATTTTTTCGGGTTCCTTATAAAGGTTATTTCGAAAGATTTCAAAACGGCAAAGAAGTGCGGGTCGTCGGCAAAGTTACCGATTACCGCGGCCGTCTGGAGTTTCATCACCCGGATCTTCGCGATATCGAGCCCGATGAAGATTTAAAAGATGCATTGATTCCGATCTACGTTGAAACTGAAGGTATTAGCTCGGTAAAAATTGCGAAGCTGATTCAATCTTCGTTTGAACAAATCAAAGAATGGCCCGCAGAAAAGCTGCCATTAGAAATCGTAAGAAAATATCAGTTGCTGGATTTTCCGGAAGCGTTACATAAAATTCATAATCCAGAGGCTGAAAAAGGAAACTTGTATAATGAATTCCGGTCAGAGGCACACAAGCGTTTGATCTTTGAAGAATT
>JANWIU010000160.1 GCA_025449725.1 Pseudobdellovibrio sp. | reverse complement strand
GCCACAAATGATTTTGCTTTTTCTATTGTGGGTTTTTCATGAAACTTTAAAACCTCAGTCGCACGTTCAGTATTCAGCGCCCGTTCTTTTACCTGAACGTAACCAAAGCCCGTTTCCGGCCCACGTGGCAAAATACCCAAAGTAACAACGTAGTTCTGTTCTGCTGAATTGATTGCGGCCTTTAGTGCTGATTCGAATTCTTCTTTTTTTGAAATAAGGCTATCAGAAGGAAAAACTCCAACAACTTCCTGCTCCCGACCCGTCAAAGACAAATATTTACACACCATTGCGATCGCCGCCGCGGTGTTCTTTCCTTCCGGTTCATAAATGATTTTTTCAACCTGAAGTTTATTTTGAATGATGTCTTTTTCAGTTAAATTTTTAAGTTTTTCCGTTGTAACAATCAGGCTGTTGCCAAATTGCTGTAAACGTTCGATCGATAATGTCTGAAGTGGCTTTTCAAACAATTCCGCAAACTGCTTTGGATAATTTACCCTTGATAACGGCCACAACCGTGTACCACTGCCGCCACTCATGATAACAGGTATTAATTTCATGCCCCGATCTTGCCTTTTTTTAGCGGATTGCTCAACAATTTTGGCTTCAAGATTGCTTTAAGATTTCACGTCGTACTCGAGGCGGAAAGTTAGAGCCAACCCGGCACCAAAAACCGCTCTCAAGTCGTATTTAAGTGAATTTTGCATTAGTTTTATACAAAAAGGGAGATTGAACATGATCAAACAGGCACTACTTATGAGCGCATTACTTTTAGCCACCGCTGAAATTTATGCACAAAATGTAACGGTTCGCGGAGTAAGATTAACGGGTTCAGGCTGTAGCGAAAGTTCGGCAAACGCAACGGTAACTCCGGATGGCCAAACTCTAGCGGTCCTTTTCGATAACTACATGGCTGATATCGGCGTAGGATCTTCAAATCCACAGGCCACACAGCTTAAAAAGAACTGCCGTGTATTGATCGATGTCGATGTTCCATCAGGAATGCAATACGCCATCGTAAGAACTGAATACCGAGGTTTTGCAGCTTTACCTGCATCTGCTTACGGCTATCACCGGTTTACACAAATCATTCCGGGCGTAGCGATGCCCCCGTCAATGCGCGAAGCTCAATTACGCGGACCAGTTGGCAATAACTATGAAGTTGCCGTGGATCAAAAGCCAGGGCGTGAAGTTTACTCAACTTGTAACCGCCCTCAACAAACTATTGAGTTAGCTACCGAACTTTTTGTAGCTTACTTGCCGAAAACTACTGATCGCTCTATGGCCGCAATTAATTTAGATTCGGTTGATACAGGAGTAGAATCACGATTCAAACTTCGCTGGAGACCTTGCAAGTAATTTGTAATTTGCGAATGGCCGGGTTACCGGCCTTTGCCGAACATCACGACCTGAACAGTTTTCACTAAGATTTCTAAATCCAGAAGTAACGAGTAATTTTTTATATAATAAAGATCATACTGCAGCTTTTCTTTGGCGTCTTCTACGCTGGCGCCGTAGGGGTAACGAACCTGTGCCCAGCCGGTTAGCCCCGGTCTAACCGAGTGTCTTAAATCATAAAACGGAATTTGTTTCGCCAAGGAATCGTTAAATTCCGGCCGCTCCGGCCTTGGGCCGATGAAGCTCATATCGCCTTTTAATACATTCCACAACTGCGGCAATTCATCAATTCTGGTTAAACGCGTGAACTTCCCGATCTTAGTAATGCGCGGATCGTTCTCTTGCGCCCATAAAGCTCCGTTTGTCTCAGCATCAGCGCGCATTGAGCGAAGTTTATAGATCTTAAACACCTTACCCTGCTTGCCGATTCTATTCTGCGAGTAAAGCATCGGCCCCGGCGATTCCAGTTTATGAAGGAGCCCAAAAAGCAAAATGAACGGCCACGTCAGTAAAAAAATTAATAAAGCCAGCAACACATCCGACACACGTTTTAACCGCTGAAGTAACATTTGCGAAGTCAGCTCAAAACCGGAAACAAAAATCAGGTCTTTCAAGCTAACCAAATCAATTGGAATTTTTCTTAAAATCTGCTCATAAAACTGAGTAATCGTAAGAATAGAATAACCGTGCATTTTTTTTTGCATCAATGACTGCAACTCTTCATCACTTAGTGAATTATCTTGGACTACGTAGACATAGGGTCCGGCTACCAACTTTTCTAAAATTTGAACCCCTAAAAGATATTCAAAAGATCCGGTAAAAAGACTCTTCAAGTCTTTCTTTATCATTTTCTCAGATACGGGGTCGCAAAAAATTCTATAGCTGCTGTTAAAATACAGCGACTCAAATAATAACAGTCTCCAACACATCGCCAGCAAACACATCATCGCCAGCGCCGTTGGCAAAACTGAAAGGGAAAACAATCCCGATCGCTCTTTAGAAAAGATATAGTTGAAAAGTTGAATGACAGACAGATCCATCAAGAAACGCAAAAAACTCATCGTCAGCATATTGATTCGCTGATGCTTGAATATTGTCGTTGAAAACCCAAGGATAAAAGCCACAACTAAATCGCAACCGATAATAAAATAAAACCCTAAGGCGCTGAACAGAACTTTGGGGTCATGAAGATCTGAATTGAACCAAACTGAAAAAATAAAAAGACAGGCAGCTAAAATTACGGAATCCAACAGAATACGTCTGATGCCCGAAAGCCTACCTCTGCCCGATTCCATTTTTAATCCAATCGTAAGTCGATTTACAGATAAGCGAAATGTCGTTGTACTTCGGCCGCCAGCCACTTTCTTTGAATATTAATTCATTATTCGCAACCACCTGTGACGGGTCTCCTTGGCGAGGAGGCTGTAATTGAATATCGAATTTAATCTGATTCACGGCTTCAAATGCCTTCACTACCTCCATTACGGAATATCCCTGCCCGTAGCCGCAATTCCAGACTCCGGACGTACTACTTGCGGACTCCAGGCAATTAAAAGCTTCTAGATGAGCCTCTGCTAAATCAACGACATGAATATAATCTCTTATGGCCGTACCATCTCTTGTCGGAAAGTTGGTTCCATAAACGGAGACTACCTTATCATTGACTGCGCTTCTTCCTAAATTAAGGATCAATTGGCCTGAATGAAGATTTCGGGGCCCATTGCTACCGTCAAGTTCGGCACCGGCAACATTAAAGTAACGTAATATTCTGAATTTAAAATCTTTTTGAATTTCACCTTGATTCACAACCAACGCTTCTGCCATCAGCTTTGTCAAACCATAAGGGTTTTGCGGACAAGGCGGATCGGTTTCTTTGACCAATGCAGACTGAACATTACCGTAAACAGCAGCTGTAGAAGAAAAAATAAAACGTTTGACCCCAAACTCTTCACACTTTTTTAGCAAATTTTTTGTGCCGACAACGTTAGTATCAAAATACTCAAAATGCTTAGGGAATGACTCCGGAACGCTCAGCTTAGCTGCAAGGTGAAACACGGCATGAAAGCGGTATTTTTCAAAAATCTTTCTAAGCTCAGACGTATTTAAAATATCAACTTGATGAAACTGTACCTGCGAAGGCAATGATGCCATTTTGCCGGTCGATAAATCATCGACGACGATGACCTGGTAATCTTTTTTTAATAATCGCTGTACCGTGTGCGAACCAATATAGCCCGCACCTCCAACAACAAGAATACTCTGCATCTTAATTTTATACCCTTTGAAAAACTTGATTACAAGACTTGTTTAAGAAGGATGGTCTCGCAAACTGGCCTATTTTAAAATTTTCTTCTAAATCAACTTGCTGAATCTTTTTTTTCGGGAATAAATAGTATAATGCAGGATCACCCCTTAATCAGTGTCATTACACCGGCGTTCAATGCCGAAAAATACATTGAGGACACTATCAAGAGCGTCTTGAACCAGAGTTATGAAAACTGGGAACATTTGATCGTTCTGGACTGCAATTCAAAAGACAATACCGCAGAAATTGTTAAAAACTACTCTCAAAAATATCCTCGAATAAAGCTGATCACTTCTCCACTGGCCATTGGAGCTTCAAATAATCGGAACCTCGGTTTGACTTCAGCGAAAGGGACCTATATCGCCTTCTTAGATGCAGACGATTTATGGACACCCGACAAACTGCAAAAGCAGATTTCGTTCATGATTCAAAGACAGTACGTGTTTTCCTTCACGGGGTTTCGAAGAATCAGTCAGGATAATTCTACTCAAGGTTACGTTCATCAAATGCCGGAAAAAGTTAGTTACAATGACTTGCTGAGAAACAACTGCATCGCCTGTTTAACCGTGATTTTTAAGAGGGAGCCGTTCAACGATTTACGGTTTCAGGATCAGGGTTGGGAAGATATGGCCTTCTGGCTGCAGATTCTGAAAAGGGTTCCCTTTGCATATAGTATAAACGAGCCGTTGGCTTTTTATAGAATCGTGAAGGGCTCCCGCTCTAACAACAAATTTTTCGCAGCGAAATTACGCTGGAATACCTATAGGTTGGTAGAGAAATTGTCTTTACTAAAATCCTGTTATCTATTCCTTATTTACGCATTCACAGCCATCTTCAAATGGAAGAGATTTTAAGGACAATTCCGGGGGCCGATGTTGACTCCTGGCCCATTTTTACAGAAGATAAATCTATAGGAAGTAAATATGATTCAAGTCAGTGTAAAAGGTAAGTATGTAGCCCCTAGGCTTGTTTCAGAAATCGGCTGCAATCATAAAGGCGACTTTAATATTGCTAAGGAACTGATAAAGCTTTCTAAAGATGCCGGTGTTTATGCAGCCAAATTTCAGAAAAGACACAATAAAGAGCTGTTGACCCCCGAGCAGTATAACGCCCCACACCCTAATCCCTATAATTCCTACGGAAAAACCTACGGCGAACATCGTGAATTCCTTGAATTCAACTTAGACCAGCATTCGGAATTAAAAAAATATTCTGAAAGCATAGGCTTAGTTTATTCAACGTCTGTTTGGGACACCACTTCAGCCAAAGAAATAACGCAACTTAATCCTGAGTTTATAAAAGTTCCATCAGCTTGTAATACTCATATGGAAATGTTGAAGGTGCTGAGGGATGAGTACAAAGGTGAAGTTCATATTTCAACCGGAATGACGACAGTTGCAGAACAAGAAAATTTCGTAAAATTCTTCGAAGAAAAGAACCAGGCCAAGCGATTGGTCGTTTACACTTGCACCTCCGGCTACCCGGTTCCATTTGAAAATGTTTGCATGTTAGAGCTCTTAAAAATGCAAGAACGCTTTTATGGGCGTATTAAAGAATTTGCCTTTTCGGGCCACCATTTGGGAATCGCAATTGATGTTGCCGCTTATGCACTTGGTGCGGCCTGGGTTGAAAGACATTTTACAAAAGACCGTACGTGGAGAGGCACCGATCACGCCGCTTCGCTTGAATTCGCAGGATTACAGAAGCTGGCCCGTGACTTAAATTCAACTTACAAATCGTTAACTTACAAAGATCAGGAAATCCTACCGATCGAACAAGAACAACGCGAAAAACTGAAATACAGAGAGAGATAACCTGTGGCTAACGTTGCTTTTATTCCGGCCCGTGGTGGCAGTCAGTCCGTCCCGTTAAAAAACATTAAAGAGGTCAACGGGCACCCACTTATTTACTGGACATTGGTTTCTCTCGAAAATGCTAAAAGTGTAGACCAAATAGTTGTAGCAACAGATTCAACCGCCATTAAGAATTGCGTAAAAAATTTCAAATTCAAAAAAGTTGTCATTTATGACCGCGACCCGGCCAATGCTCAGAATAATTCTTCGACTGAAAGCGTGATGCTCGAGTACATTGAAAAATCAAAGCTAAAGGGCACAGATCATTTTATTCTCGTTCAGGCCACTAATCCTTTCACCACATCAGAAGATATCGATTTAGCGATGGCGCAATTTAAAAAAGCGCGCTTGGCAAAATCCTTGCTGAGTGTTGTACGGACAAAAAGATTTTTTTGGACAACAAAAAATAAGCCGTTAAATTATAATCCTTTAAAGCGCCCTCGCCGCCAGGATTACGAAGGCCTCCTCATGGAAAACGGTGCGTTCTATATCTCAACCGTAAAAGACATCACCAAAACCGGAAACAGGCTGACTAAGCCTGTTCTAACCTTTGAGATGCCTGAATACTCAGGATTTGAAATAGATGAGCCGGATGACTG
>JANWIU010000159.1 GCA_025449725.1 Pseudobdellovibrio sp. | reverse complement strand
GTAAAGATAAGACCTATAGCTTGAAGGTATTATTCCAAAACATTGTTGTTGGCGACCAGTGTTTAAGGGAGGCTAACTAATGAAAAATAAAAAATTAAAATTGTTGGTTGCCATTGCTTTAGGTTCGACAGTCATGCTTGTAACGGTCGGAAACGGTTGTAGTAAGCGTGACGCGTTTAATTCACTTTCCTCGGTTGCGCCCGCATTGAATACAGTTTCATCTTCCGGAGAAGAAGTTATTGATCCAACTGTTAAAATGGTTTCGGTTGTTTATGCGAAGCAAATGTTAGAACAACTTACTTCTTGTGTAGGCTTAGAAAAACCAAGTGACGCCACTATCCGCGTCTATCAGCAAAAAAGCGGAGCGGTTTCTTTATACGGAGATGCCGGAAGTGTGACAGCGCCAATGATGATGGCCACAACAAGTATTGCAGCAGAAGTTTGTAATGATCTCATTCAACAAGAAAAGAGAGTGACACCACATATTTTTGTGGGATGGGCACTAAACTCATCTGCCGCAAGTTCAGTTAGCGGCGTTAGCTCTCGGGATATAACAGATGCAATATCCCGCCTCAGTTTGGCGTGCTGGCAGAAAGCACCAACTAATCAGGAGACTAATGACATATTAGCTTTAGCCAATTTTGAAAGTCCATCACGCGAAAATTCAGCGCTAATGGTTTGTACTGCTATATTATCTAGTTTGAAAACGATATTGAATTAATTTTGTTTCGGGGGATTCATGGGGAAGATCGAAAATAAAAACGAAGTTGAAAAAACAACTGAAGATGCAGCATCAGAAAACGTTTTGAAAGCATTTCTGAAGGATCACGGTAAACCGGTGACCCGTCGGGATATGCTGGCCAGTGGAGTTATTCCGTTTGCAGCTTCATTTGCAATGCCATCGTGGATGCAAATTTTTGCAAATGCCGGAGTGGCGCAAGCACAAGATGCTCTATGTGCAAAAGTTGGATCGACATTACCGGCCTTCATGCAATTTAAAGCTAACGGAGGCTTTGCAGCCGGAATGAACTTCGTTGCAAATGCGGCCGGCGGCCAGATGGTTAAAGATTTCAGTAAGTACGGCGGCGGTACCGATGCCAATCTCCCAATCGTTACTGAATTTGGAAACAATGCTCAGTTCTATGCAGCTTCCGGATTTTTAACCGGCTTGCGAGCAGCGGCTCTTCCAGCGACCTTAAAAAAAGCTATCTTCCTTGGTGTGCCTTGCAGAATCGGTGATGACTCCGGAACACAAAAACTGGGTCTTGCGGGAGCTGTAACAAAGGCAGGCTTAGTAGGATCAATTCTTCCAACGCTGGGCACAGAATCTACTATTACAGGTCTTTCAGCTGAACCGGCAATGAACCGCGGAAGTGAACCGCCTCTTCGTGTAAGCCGGCAACAAGATCTTGCAGGTTCATTGGGTGTTACCGGAATTTTAGCAAACTTAAGTGACGAACAAAAAAAACGTCTGTTTACAACTATTCAAGGTGTAACAAAAGCACAAACAGAAGCATTGAAGGGTCTAAACGGGGCGCAAACTTTAAGCCGACTCATTCAATGTGCGAATATTTCTAATTCCGATTTGATTGTGAAAGGGACAAATAATCTCAACATTTCACCGCTGGGAAATACCGCGTATCAAACACTCTGGGGAATTAATGGTAACACAAATCAAGCGGCACAAAATTTTGTCTTCGCATCTTTGGTATGGAATGCACTAAACGGAAACGCCGGTGCTGTATCACTTTCGATGGGTGGTTATGACTACCATGATGGTTCAAGAACAACCGGTGACCAACGAGACACAGCTCTAGGACTCATGGTAGGCCGCGCTCTTCAATCATTGGCCCTTCTACAAAAAGCAGGATTCATTGTTGTTTGTACAGACGGTGCAGTCAGTTCTGCAGTATCAGGTGCTCCGAATGCTCCATGGACAAGTGATGGCGGCGGAACAAGCTGTATTTATGCCATTTACTATGATCCGGTAAGAACAGTTAGTACCGGTGGATTTCAAATTGGACAAATGACTTCAAAAGGTGTTGCTGATGAATCTTTTGTTACAGGTGGTAACCCGGAACTGGCTGCGGGTGCAGTTCTGCTGAATTATCTTTCTGTAGCATATGGAAGCGATGCTGTGTCTCGATTTGAAATGGTTGCGGGGAGAAGGCCTTTTTCACCGGATCAAATTAGTAATATAATGAAATTGAGCGCTTCTTAGTTTAGTATTGTTTTAGGGGAACCGTAGATAACTACGTGGGGGAACGTTTTGACCAATTACCGACGCATGGGCATTAAAATTTTGCTGCTTTTGCTGGGCGCATTTTTGATGGTTCAATTCACCAATTGTTCGAAGTACAAACAACCGGTAGTAGAAGCAAACTCTGCAGCCGGCGGCGTCGGCAGTTATTCGCTCGATGATGACCCTCTATTAAATTTTGTTGCCACCGACGATCCTTGCGAAGACGACTTACATAAATTGTTCTTAGGCGGTTTCTATAAAATGGCGCGTGTTAATTGCGCCGGTTGCCACATGAAAGACGCTGACAAGCCACAGTTCGCAAGTATGGATTACAACTGGGCCTTCACTGTTTTCAAATCTAAAGGTTATGAAAAAATTTCTATTAATGCTATCAGCACAACGCACAAACCTCCTGCTACAGGTTTGCACTTGTTGCAAGAAGTGACTGAACTGAAAGCGGAGTACAAAAAGGGAATGGAACTTTACAACGTATGTAAAGGATTGCCTAAAGAAGGTGTTGTTACCGATCCGAATATTTTAACCACGATTCAAACTATTTCTAAAAAAATTCCAGTAATGCCGGTAAATGAAAAGAGAGAACTGATCTGGGATATTACAAAAGATCTTCAGCAATTAAAAGCCAACGTAACAATGCCTAACTTCGGTTCAAGCGGTAAAATTCAAATTACTGTTACGCACAGAAGAACTTCCGGAGGGGAAGAGTATTACACATTAAAAGCGCCGAAAATATATGACAACACTACTACCGGTGTAATAGTTCAAGGGCTTCATATCAAGCTAAATGGTCGTTTTGTAAATCAACAGACTACTTTTAAATATTTGAGTTCCTCTATCGCAGCGAACACATTAAGTACTGATGAAGAAGCTTTGCTGGCATCAGGTGCAATGGTAATTTTAGGCAAGCCAACAGATCAGGACTACATTAATTTGGCATTTGAAGTTTTAAAAGATGGGGTAGTTCCGCCAAAACCGCCTCCGTCGTTGGTTCGATTCAAAGTTCCTTCAAGTGATGGTTCTTTAACTTCTAATGTTATTATTGTTGATGCAAATCAGAGTTCAAGCTTCGTTCGAGACTTTGAAATCGAAGCGGTTGGGGATGTGGCTCGTCCGATTGTTGTTTCGATTACTGATGAAACGACCAGAATCTGCGGTCAAGCAACTGTAGAGTCTTCGTTTACTGTTGATAACTGCGCGACTATGAGCGATGTAAATGCTGCTTTGAATGCTTATCCGGGAGCTTCTAATCAGGCGAATAAAAAATTCTATACTGCTAGAAGTATTGTTGGTAACGGATACAACCGCTTCGACTGGGATTTCAGATTTGTAAAAGATCAGTTGAATTTGCAAAGTGCAGTTAACTCCGGCAATGTTCTCATTCCTGATCCGGCTGGAAAGGTCACAGTTAAGTTTTCAAAAGACATTCGAAAAGAAGACGGAAACCGTATACTAAGATTGAAACTTTCATTGGCAACTTCTAATGGAACTTTGACTCAACCACAAGGCTCACCGTCAATACCACTGGATACAATTTATGTTGTCTTTTTGAAAGTTAATAACCCTGATCCGGGTTATGATGTAACCTATTCTAAACTTATGAATTCCACGACAGGACTATTGGGCACAAAATGTATTGCGTGCCATAACTCGGTGTTATTTAACGGTGGTTACGACATCACGGATTACGACCAGATGATTTCCAGAGGAATATTAATTCCAAATGATCCGATGAGTTTGATGTTCCGACGTACTAATTCACAGGACAAGATCAATGAAGGAATTTCTCCAATGCCTGCCAACGGCGGTCTTGACGACTTAACCGAGCGGCCAAAAATTAGAGAATGGATCTTAAACGGAGCGAAGAACAACTAATATGAAAAACACACGTATAGTGAAAATCATTTTAGTCAGCTTAGGGGTTTTGGCCTCACTTGCCGGATTTCAAAACTGTTCAAATAGCATGGCTCCGATGGATTTAGATGCCCAGGCGCTTTTAGGTTCAACTAATGAAAGTCTGGCTAAAGGTATTCTTGAAACTAAATGTTCTCAGTGCCATTCAGGCGCCGTTGCTATGGGCGGAATTGATTACATTACCGATGTTGCAAGTTTAAAATATTATCGCGTCGCGATTCCCGGCCAGGCGGCCGCTTCACCATTGTACACTGTACTTTTTAGCCGTGATGACCATTCATCTCTACTTTCTTCACCGGAAGTTCAGATGATTTACAACTGGGTTCAAACAGGTATGGAAGCTTCGACTCCGGGCTCTGCGCCGTCAGTGGTTCCTCTGAATGGTACTTATACCAGCATTTACAGAAACATCATTTTGTCGAGATGTGCATCTTGCCATATAACGACAACTCAGCGTAACGGCACATTGAATTACACTAACTATACGACTTTGCTTCAATCTCCGGGAGTAGTTGTACCAGGTAATCCAAATGCCAGCCTTATGTACCAAGCAGTAACTCGGTCACCATCGGCGCAATTCTTTATGCCACGGGGCGGGCAGCAGCTAAGTCCCGCAGAGCAACAGGCCATTTATGATTGGATTATGGCAGGCGCTAAGAACGACTAGGATTCAAGCCATTCGGTATCCGTAAAATAACTTACAAATAAACCCACTAAAACGCTGGATTTTTCCTATATCTCTAATTACGATATTCTAGATTAAAGGAATCTTGCATGTTCAAGTTGGTAATTCTAATTTCATCTTTTGTATTCAGTCAGGCATTCGCCCAGAACCTAAAATTATATGTCACATTAAACCCTGCCGGCGATTTTGTGGCTGAATCCGACAAAGTTTCAGGGCAAGCAGTAGAAAATCCTGATGGCTCAGTAGAAGCAGCCACCATCAAGGTTCCGGTTAAAAGTTTAAAAAGCGGAATCTCTCTTCGTGATGAGCACATGGCCGAAAAATATTTAGAAGCATCAAAGTACCCGGATATCATTCTTAAAGTTGCTAAGGGTAAAGACGGCAAAGGTATCGGTATTTTGATCGTAAAAAACAAAGAAGCAAAGATCACAGGTAATTACGCCAAGAATAAAGACCGCTTAAAAGCTATCTTCAAAATGAAGACTTCAGATTTCGGAATCGCAGACATCAACTACAAGGGTGTAGGGGTAGAAGACGAAGTTAAAGTTGAAGTGATCGTTCCCTTGGTTAAAAAGGAAGCGGCAAAGCCGGCAGCTAAAGCAACCTCTAAACCAACAGCAAAAGCTGCTGTAACAAAAACAACTGTAAAGCCGGCACCAAGCAGTGCCGTCAAACCGGCAGCACCGAAGAAATAATGAAAAAAACTTTTGCTTTCATCTTTTTAATAATTTTCTCAAGCTGCGGTAAGATCGAAAACTCCAGCAGTTTAGATGAAATTCTTTACGGTGAATTTATCGATTCTGGATCTCCTAATTTTTTAACCGCAAAGGCAGCTATCAAAGCTAACTGTTTACAGTGCCATGCCGCTTGGAAGCGTTACTTAGAACAGGATTTCATAGATGCGGGTCTTGTCGTTCGCGGAAGCCCTGCTGATTCTAAACTTTATTATCGGAATTTATTGGCTAATGAAGGTCCTGGTCCGCACAACATGCCGACATCCGGGTATCCGCCAATTGCAACAGCGGATTTATCCGCGATGCATGCCTGGATTTCAGCGCTCTAATTTGATTAAAATAATTTTTGAATTCCAATGGTGTAAGCAATAGTGCCGCTATCGTTCATCGTTCCGTAAGTCTGAACAAAACGTAAGTTGTCATACATTTCAATTTCCGAATTCAGTAATAATCCAAGGCTAGTGGCGCTTCCGGTGTCTGGAACCTGAATGCTGTTTACCACCAGTTGCGGGCCCAAAGAAAAAGTTTTTGAAATCCGGTAATTGATCTTTCCTGACACCCACTGCGAAGAAATATTTTTTCTCGGGCTTACCGAGCCCTGAATTTTTAATAAATCGGCTGTGCCTGTATGTAAGTAAGCATCTACGGCATAACGCCAACGAACCGCATACAAACCTTCCCATCCGCCACCGGCAGAGATGGTAGAAAATGTTGTGGTCGCATAAAAAGTGACTCTCTGACCGGTGCCTGAATCTGTGTAGGTAACAGGAATGGCATCCTGCCAGGAATTGTTTTGAAAGCCGACAAAATATCCAGCCTTGGCCTGAACAACAAAAAATAAAATTAAGCTTACAAAATATTTTACCATGACAAGTGCACCTGTGCCTGGGCTGTCCAAGTATCGGGAACGGAGCTCTGGTCCGCTACTGTTCTGTCATTTATAAGTTCCGCACGAATTTCGGTTTTTTGCCATGGAAACGCCAAAAGTCCGATTCCCAAACGGTTTCTCACTGTCCCTGTGCTGGTGAGATCATCTTTGTATATTTGATAAGTTGAAAGAACATTGTAACCTTTTGCAAACGCAATGAGCGACTGAATGTAGCTGTAAAATCCGTTTTCTTCCGGGTCAGAAATTTGTAATGGCTTGTCGGTGCGAAAGCCCAGCTCTGCCATCAATGACTTTCCTTTAGCAAAGCCCACTCTTGAATGAACCGATGCACGTGTCATATCTAAAAATTCATTTTTACTTTTTAAAAACGAAGCGCCGAAAGTGATTTCTTTATCGAAAGCGTATTCGCCCATAATGCTAAAACCTTTTTGTCGCAGGTTTTCATCCTGATTTTGATTTCCGACAAAGTAGTCCAAAAACATTTCGTATTTTTCAAAATTCATTTGCAGAATAATCCCATGAGACTGGTCATTCTGGTTTAGACCGAAACCGTTTACGCCGCGGTTGAACGCCGTATGGTCAGGGTGGCGAATGCCATAAGGTTTATCCATAAGACCGGCATAAAGGATATAACCTTTCGTTACCAACCATCTGAAGTAATAATCTTTTGAAACTAAGCTCATAGGCTTTTTTTCATTCGTGGTTCCGAAGCGGGAAGGGGTCGGCATGTAATCGACTGTTCCAACGAATACTTTATCGGCACGTTCATCAAGAAGTAAGGCGGTGTTAAAGCTGACCTGCATGGGAATCAACCGGGTAGTAGAATTCTTACTGTCTTCCAGCCGCGTTCGTAAAAACATTCCGCGAAATTTAAAACCCGGTCTGATCCACCACGGGATTTGAGTCTTACCTAAAAATCCTGACTGATTGCTGAGAGCTTCTTCAGAAACGCCAGGCTCAGTGGACGCAATTTCAGTTGCGAACAAAGATCTGCCGTAGTCGGTTAAGGCTCCTCCGCCCATTCCGTTAAAGTGGCAAGTAATACAGGATTTGTATCCTAACGATATGAAATCAGGATAGCCAAAGGCATAAAGCGGAAACCACAATGCGGCCGTAACAAGAAGCTTTTTGATCACTCCTAAGTGTGACAACAAATCAAATCACTGACGATGCTTGATGCTTCGAGTTATTTGCGTACCTGAAAACTGTTCTTAAAGTAAGGCTTGTTAGCCAGGCCCCAGCTTTCCACATCAATATCTAGTCCACCATCACGGCTAGTAGAGTTGATCAGCATGAAATTGAACTCTTTAGAAAATGCGCCAGGCACTCTAAGTGGGTTATCCCAGCCGCTACCGGTGTAGCTGTGCATAGAGCTTGAAGTGAATTCATAGGTTTCATAGCCGATCTTGTCAGATGGGATTCGCATCACTTCTGAAAAATGGATGTCACCTGAAGCCAATACAACCGGTGCCTTCACTTTTTTAAGATCTTCCAGAATTTGTTGGAAGTGAACGGGGTTATTACTTTGAATCGATTCCTTGTAGCTAAGATCCACTCCGCTAAAGAATTGATTGCCGTTAAACAGCCACGCAGGTGAAGGCTCGGAGTTTAAGGTGTTCATGACCCAGTTATGTTGTTTCTCTCCCCAGTGAGCAAACTTTTCTGCTTCTTTTTGTTCTTTATTTGGCTGACGGAAGTAACGATCATCTAAAAACAACATTCGTTGGTGAAATGCATTTAATGAAAAGTAAACCGATTCATTCTCAAGTTGGTAAACGCCTGGAATATTCTTTCCGCCGAAAAATCCTAAAAAGATGCTTCTTGCAGCTTGCTTCGAAGTGAAGTTTCGGTCTCCGTCATTTGTTCCGAAGTCATGATCATCCCATGTGGCAAAAATAGGTTTTAAGGTTGTCCAATGGTAGATCGGAAGGCGGTTGAAAGAATCAATAAATCTTTGCCAGATATCAAGATCAGTTGCCTTTTGACGTTCAACAAATTCAAAAGAATCCACATAAACGACGTCGCCGTTTAACACGATAAAATCCGGATTAAGCGATTGCATTTTGGCCCACATGGGATCAATCACCTCTGTAAAACGATAGTCATCAGCCATGCAGGATGCATAGGCGAAGCGCGCTTTGTACCCGGTCACATCTAAAGCGCGGAAGGTACGGGTATCAACCACCGTGTTAGAACCGCGGAATTCATCTACGACCTTAAGGGTGTAGTCTTTATTGGGCTCTAAATTTTTGATATTAATTTTTTCGATCTTCCAGTGAATGACCGGCGCACCGATCGTTTCATATTCGTCAGCAAAAGATTCTTTTCCTTCCGGCGATTCAACAATATATTTATAATTTTTCAAGCGTGGAACAAGAATGTTAATATTGGTTTCGTGATCTGAAGTCGGCCCTTGAATGATGACTAATTTCCCGGGCTTAAACTCTTTTGATTTTGAATACTCTTCGGCCGTTTTAAACTTTTGCGTCTGGCCACTGGCCCCCATGTTGGCACATGAAAAAAAACAAAAGCTTAAAGATAATACAACAAATTTGAACATAAAACCTCGCATGAAATTAGTTTTAATTTGGATCTGAATCGCTGACAATTATTTTCGTTCTGATGCACAGCTATTTATTCTGTAATCCCTTGCTTCCCGCGACAGCAAACACTATGGTTTTCAAAGATGGAATTGTTTGAGCAAAGTATAAACCCTGAATTGCGTCCGCTGGCAGAACGCCTGCGCCCTAAAGTAGTGGAAGATGTCATTGGTCAGGATCATATATTAAGCGAAAAGCAGCCTATCGGTAAGCTGCTTAAACACGGGCGTTTGGTTAATATAATCATTACGGGCCCTCCTGGAACCGGTAAAACCAGCTTCGCAAGGGCACTGGCTAATTCCGCCAAGGCGCATTTTGTGGCCTTGAACGCCGTTGATGCCGGAGTCAAAGATTTAAAAGCTGCAGGAGAATCCGGCAAAGAGCGGCTGGCAGAGCAAAGCGAAAAAACGCTGTTGTTCGTAGACGAAATTCACCGGTTTAATAAAGCTCAGCAGGATGTTTTACTTCCGTATATTGAAAAAGGCGAACTGTATCTTGTAGGGGCCACCACTGAACACCCCAGTTATGAACTTAACCGTGCCTTGCTTAGTCGTTGTCAGGTGCTGCAATTTAAGAGACTCGAAAGAGAAAGTTTCGTAAAGCTGGCTGAAAAGATTGCCAAGTACGAAGGTGTAGACGTCAATCAATTAGTTACAACTGAAGCCTTTGAAAAATTAGTTTCCTTATCTGATGGTGACGGACGGAAATTTTTTAATTTTTTAGAATCAGCTTTAGAACTTTTTAAAATCAGTAAAGAGTATTTTCCGATGTCGGTTGAAGTTTTAGTTCAGCTGGTCGGAAACAAGATTATTGCTTACGATAAATCTTCTGATCAGCATTACGATACCATTTCTGCCTTCATTAAATCAGTCAGAGGAAGCGACGCAGATGCGGCCTTATACTATATGGCCCGCATGCTGGAAGGCGGGGAAGACTCTGTCTTTATCGCTAGACGATTAATTATATTAGCCAGCGAAGATATCGGCAATGCAGAACCGCGCGCGCTTCCGTTGGCGGTAGCGGGGCTTGAAGCCGTTGAAGCTATCGGGTTACCTGAGGCGGCCATTAATCTGGCTCAAGTGGTAACCTTTCTTGCAAGCTGTCCGAAATCAAACCGCTCCTATTCGGCCTGGAACAAAGCTAAAGCTTTTGTAGCAGAGACCGGAAGTATTGATTTGCCGGCGGCACTAAAGTCTTCGCAGAAATCTTCCGGTGAATACGTGTATCCGCATGATTTTGAAAAAGCCTATGTCGAACAGAGCTACTGGCCACCATCTATCAGTCCGCAAAAATTTTACGAACCTTCCCAACGCGGCCACGAAAAAATCATCAATGAATTCTTACGCTGGTTGAAAACTAAATAATTTAAATATCGCGGTCCATTTAACCGACTGCGGAGAAGTGAATTTCACGCGTGCACCACTTGCAGGGTGGGTGAAGGTCAGCTCTTTGGCCCAAAGGCAAAGGCCGTCAATCTGAAGCTGGTCCCGGAAGTACCGGTTATGGTGGGAGTCTCCGTGTTCGCGGTCACCTACAATTGGGTGAGAAACGCGGTTCATATGCCGGCGAATCTGATGCCATCGCCCGGTTTTCGGTGAGACCTCTACAAGGGAATAGCGGCTTGTATCGAATTTTTTGCTGATCTTTACGTTGTGCTCAATTTTCTCTAAAGTGCGGTAGCGGGTCTCGCAAGGCACAAGTTCGCCTGTAGAATCCAATTCTAATGGCAATTCAATGAGTCCGTCGGGTTCTTTTATCCACCCGCG